>QAKO01000044.1 GCA_003343765.1 Bacillota bacterium
CCGCAGAAAGAGGAAGCGGAATCCGACCTCGATTACACCGAAAGTATGCTTTCCGCTTTATCCCGCGCGGAAAATACGCTGGATCTGACGGAAATAGAACAGGAACTGCGCGATACGGGAATTTTGCCCCCCGAAAAGAAAAAGGTAAAAAATGCGCCCGTTGTCCCCTTCCGTGTCTTTGCCGTGGAGAAATTCCGTATTTTTGCGGGACGGAACAACGTTCAGAACGACAGGCTCCTGCGCGAAGCCGCCCCCGACGATCTTTGGCTGCATACGCAGAAATATCACAGTTCGCACGTACTCATCCGCACGGAAGGGCGTAAAATACCCGACGAGGTACTTCTCGCCGCCGCCGAGATCTGCGCCTGCTTTTCGGACGCCAAACAAGGAAATAAAATACCCGTCGATTACTGCCAGCGCCGATTTGTCAAAAAGCCGCCCAGAGCAAAAGCGGGGTTTGTAACTTACACCGATTTCAAAACCATACTCGCAGACCCGAAACGCCATTCGGAACTGGAAATTTGATTTCTGCGCTTTGTCAAACGACCAAGGCAAGCAATCGCCGCTGTTGCGAAAATCGCAACAGCGGCGATTTTTTACAGCCAATGTTCGTGCGGACAAAACTTGTTTTGTCCGCACGAACGGTGATCTGAAAAGCACCTGTCAAAACAAACACGTTTTATAAATCCTGAAAAGTCAAGCCTTCGTTGAAAGTTCAGATGAAACGTTGCCGAACGGTGATCCGGTAACAATGGAATACCGATCCAACGGCGATCGGACAGGCATTGAACCGCCTTCAAAAGTTCAGCCGAGCGGCTGTCGAGCGGCGATCATGTGACGGCGCGACGGTTAAAGCCCCCTTGAAAAGCAGTTGAGTGCGGCAGGGTTTAAAAAATTTACAGAAGCATTTTTCGCGTAATTTCTGGAAAAACGGCTTTGTTGTGCAATTCCCTTGCCTTCGTTGTAAATCCATGTTACAATACAAGTGATCATAAAAACATAAAATTGTGAGATAATTCATGCAAGATAATACGATATCCGTCTGTTACAGCGGCAATAAAAGAGTTTTCCCGGGGCTTTTGCTTTCGGTGATGTCGCTTGCCAAATATACACAGCGTCCGCTGCATATTTACATTCTTTCCATGGATCTGCACGAACAAAACGCGAATTATCTGCCGTTCAGTGAAAATCAGATACATATTCTCAACGAAGTTTTACGTCAGAAAAATCCGGAAAGCTGCGCGGAACTAATCGACGTGGGAGAATTTTTTCGCAAGGAACTTGCCGCAGGGAAAAACGCAAAAAACTATTATACGCCTTACGCACAGCTTCGGTTGTATCTTTCCGAACTGGAGCAGATGCCCGACAAACTCATATACCTTGACATCGATACAATGGCGGCTTCGGATATCGGACAGCTGTACGATATTGATATTTCCGGTTATGAATATGCCGCGGCGCTGGATTATATGGGCAAATTCTGGATCTCGCCCGTTTATTGCAACTCGGGCGTATTGCTTTTGAATCTTCCCGAGCTGCGACGCACGAAACTTTTTCCGCGGGTTCGCGAATATGTGGCAAAACACCGCATGATCATGCCCGACCAGACGGCTTTACACCGCCTGCACAGAAAAAGATTGATCCTGCCCATGCGATTCAATGAACAGAGAAACATAAAAAAAGATACCGTCGTCAAGCATTTCTGCCGCGGAATATTCTGGCTCCCGTTCTTTCATATCTACAACATCAAGCAATGGGAACGCGACGCTGTCCACAAACGTCTGAAAATACATTATTACGACGATATTTATGATCAATACGATCAGCTTGCAAAATCATACGATCTGGAGAAATAGTCATGTCGGATAAAACGATCCATGTCTGCTATTGCGGAAATAAAAAAATATTCCACGGGCTGCTCCTTTCCGCCCTGTCGCTTGCCATGCGGACAAAACGCCCCCTGCACCTGTATATTCTGTCCATGGATCTGCACGAACAAGATCCCGCTTACCAGCCTTTCAGCCAAAACCAGATGGACATACTCAACGGAGTTCTCCGCGAATTCAATGCGGACAGCCGTGCGGAACAGAGAGATCTGCGCGATCTGTATCTTAAAATGCAAAAGCACAACAAAAACGCCCACAATATGTACACTCCGTATGCCCAACTGCGGCTGTATCTGACGGAACTTGAAAATATTCCCGATAAAATCCTTTACCTCGACGTGGATACAATGTGCATGAAAGACGTCGGAGAACTCTACGACATCGATATTTCCGGCTATGAATACGGCGCAGTCATCGACAATATCGGGAGAGTCTGGACAGACAAACATTATTGCAATTCAGGCGTTCTGCTGCTGAATCTGTCCAAGATCCGCGAAACGCACCTTTTCGAACGCGTTCGGCAGCGTGTCTGCGAAAAATGGATGTTGATGCCCGATCAGTCCGCACTCCATGAACTTGGCTCCTTACGGTTGTATCTGCCGCGCAAATTCAACGAACAGAGCCGCAAACTGCGCGACGATACCGTCATTAAGCATTTCTGCAAGGGCATCAAAGTCTATCTTATCCTTCCCCTTCCTTATAACGTCAAACAGTGGGAACGCAAAAAAGTTCATAAAAAGCTCAAATATTTCTGCTTTGACGATATTTACGCAAAATACGATAAAATCGCGCAAAAACACAATATCGGACAGTAAATTTCCCGTCGGCTGCAACATTGCAGCCGACGCTTTTATATACCAGAACAGACAACTTGTCTTCCGCATGCGAAAAGCCCGCTCGCTTTTTGACCTGCCAAAAACCGTTTACCGTTTTCTCGTTAAATTTACGTTTGCTTTGTAAAAGCAAAGAGCGGAGCGGCTGCAAAACTTGCAGCCGCTCCGCTCTTTATATTTTCTGATACTATACGAAAACTTCAAACTATTCCAACGACATAAATTATGCTATACACATCAATAGCGGATAAAACTTTCCTGCGCGTTCAGCGGTTTTTCCTGCGAAACGACAGCCCTGTATTTTCCGTCCGATCCGAGTTCGCGTGCCTTGACATTATCGGCAAGCATCGTCTGTAAAAAATGCAAGATCTTATTCTCGATTTCTCCGTGCGGGACGGGCGCCGCAATTTCAACGCGCTTATCCGTATTCCGCGTCATGAGATCGGCACTGGAAATATACATCACGCGGTCTTCATTCGTGCCGAAACAATATACGCGGGAATGTTCCAGAAATCTCCCCACGATCGAACGGACGGTGATATTCTCCGTTTTTCCCTTTACGCCGGGCAGCAGACAGCAGATACCGCGTATGATCAGCCGTATCTTTACCCCTGCACAGCTCGCTTCCACAAATTTGTCGATGATGGCTTTGTCGGTCAGGCTGTTCATCTTCGCCAAAATTTCCCCGTCTCCGCCCGCTCTCGCCTTTTCGATCTCCCGATCGATCAGCCGGATCAAACCGGGTTTGAGAGTCTGCGGCGCAACCAGGAGTTTTTTATAGGTATAATCGGTGTTGCAGATCGCAATATTGCGGAAAAACGCCACCGCATCTTCGCCGATCTCACTGTCCGCAGTGATCATGTTCAGATCCGTATATTGTTTTGCCGTCGCTTCGTTGTAGTTCCCCGTGCCGAGATGCGTTATGTAACGGATCTCTTCCCCTTCCTTGAGAACGATCGATATGATCTTGGAATGTACTTTGTAATTTTCCATGCCGTAAATGATCGTACAGCCCGCTTCCTGCAGTTTCGCCGCAAAATGCAGATTGTTCTCTTCGTCAAACCGCGCACACAGTTCTATGACGACCGTCACCTGTTTTCCGCGTTCGCACGCGCGGCAAAGCGCATCCACGATCCGCGAATGATTGTCCAGACGATAGATCGTGATCTTGATCGACAAAACACGCTTGTCTTTGGCACATTCTTCCAGAAGATCTACCAACGGCTCCATACTGTCGTACGGATAAGAAAGATAAACATCTTTTTCGGAAATAAGATCGATCAGCGATTCCGCTTCGCGCAATTCCTTGGCTTCCGCACCCTTGAAAGGCGGATATTTCAATGCCGCCGCCGTTTCGGCAGGCAGATAATTTCCGATCGAAAACAAAAATTTATAATCGAAATAGTGCGGTTCCTCAAAACAGTAATCCGAATTCAGCTTGAGCTGCTTCATGACAAAGCTGCAAAGCGGCGAACGCATATTATCCACTTCCAGGCGCACCACACCCTGCCTTGCACGCGTTTCGATCTTCTTTTTCATGAATTCGGAAAAATCATGCTCGACATCCGTATCGTCCACACGCGTATCCAGATCGGCATTCCGCGTGACGCGCATCATCAGTTTTCCGCGCACCGTGTACCCCGAAAACGCCAGATGGCCGAATGCTTTCATCAGTTCTTCGACTGGCACGACCTTCGCTTTCTTTCCGTATCCGATCCTGTACAGTCGGTCAATGGCGGGATTTACATACATGACCCCGATCATATCCCTTCCGCCGCGTTCCAGTTCCCAAAGCATATAATTTTTTTTGTTCTCGAACTGGATCATCGGATGTTTGGCATCCAGCACCATCAGGGAAAGCAACGGCATCACGCGCGAAAGAAAATAGCTTTTGCATTCCTCGCTCTGCCGCGGCGTCAGATCCGCCGCGGTCAGGATGCGCAGTCCCGCTTTGGAAAGTTCGCCACGAAGTTTTACATATGCAGACGCGCGGCTCTTGTAATGCTTGCGCACGACCTGCATGATCCCCCAAAGCTGTTTCGCCGCCGTCAGCTGCGTCTTGTTATCGGTGATCTCGGGAGTTTCCAGCATCTCGTTGTACAAACTGCCCACCCGTACCATGAAAAACTCGTCCAGGTTCGAACAGAAAATAGACAAAAATTTGCAACGCTCCAAAAGCGGATTGCTGAGATCCGCCGACTGATCCAATACCCTCTTGTTGAACAAAAGCCAGCTGTATTCCCTGTTTACATAAATATCGCGGATAAACCGCTTCTTCGCCTTCTCAACGGGACTCAATTCCTTCACGATATTATTTCTCCTTTCGCTCTTTTCACACCCGTTCTCTTTTTCTTACTTTATTCCTGCGTATCCGCTTTCATGTCTTCTTGCAAGTTTTCCGTCTTTTGCTTCGATACAACCTTTTTTAACGCTGTTTTCTTCCCCGCTCCGACAGTTTTCTTTTGCGCCGTTTCGGATTTTTTGTCCGCGGGTTTCATGCTTTTTGCGGCGCGCTTTCTGCGGGAACCCTGTGCGCCTTCCGCAGATGTCTGCCGTTCTTCACACAAAACATAGCACTGCCGCGCAAAATCGTAATACGAACCCTGCAGACGGTTTTCCAAAATCAGCTGTAAATACCCTTCCTTCACGCCGCGCGAACTGATGCGGATCTCTTTTGCCCCGAAACGCTTAAAAAGCGTCTTCGCTACTACCGCGGCGATCCCTGCCGAATACAGTTTTTCGGGCGCCGATTCCAAAATCAGCCTGGAACGGTCGCGCCCTTCGATCAGATGATCCGCCAGTTTTTTGAACTTCTTATAGGTCATGACACGCTCTTCCGACTTGTCTTCCTTGTAAAAAGCGCCATAAAGTTCATACAACGCCCCGCAGTTCGCGCCGACTGCTATCACCGAATCGAAGGAGCCTTTTCCCGGGATCTCCGCTTTATCAAACTTCTTTTTCAGATATTTCTGAATTTTATCCGCTTCTTTCACGGACGGCTGGATCTTCTCCACAAATTTTTCATGAAGTCTGAAAATGCCGAAATCAAGAAATACCCGCCTGGAAAGGTCTTCCCCCGCAAGATCGCAGATCTCGATGCTTCCGCCGCCGATATCCACAAGCGCCGTTCCCGATTCAGTCCCGAACTCGCGGTTCGCCGCAAAGTCGCAATATGCTTCCGTTTCTCCCGATACAGGATTGATCGGTAGCCCCGTGCGCCCGAGTATCGCTTCGCTGACCCGTCCGCTGTTTTCCACCGCGCGCAACGCCGCCGTCGAAATAAGGTACACTCTGTCCGCCGACAGATTCCTGCACTTTTCTTTCATGTCCGATACGGCCGCCGCCAGCTTATCAATGCCGCGCGCCGACAGATCTTTCCCTTCCATATAATGCAGCATCGCCAGATTCACGCGGTCGCTGAATACCGTCTGCAAACGCTCTCCGTCCGTTTCCGCTGCGATCAGCGATATGCTGCTCGAACTGATATCAATGACACAATATTTCATGCTTTCTCCTGCCGCTCCTTCCGCTCACCTTCCGAAACAGACGCCGATATCCTCTGCCTGGCGCACAATATCCGACGCCGGATCGACAAACTTGTACTTACCTGCGACATCGGGAAGTGCGTTGAAAGTGATATCTCTGCCCGCAACGGCTACCGTGACGCCGAATTGCCCCTGTGCCGCGAGTTTCCCTGCATAGCTTCCCAATCTGGAAGAGAGTACCCGATCGTACGGCGAAGGATTCCCGCCGCGCTGGATGTATCCCAGCACCGTGCCGCGCGTTTCGATCCCCGTCCGCTCGCCGATCACTTCCGCCAGATGTTGGGTGACCGTCGTTTCGCCGCGCTCCGTCCTCACAAACACGCGCTCTTTCTTTTTGAACCGCGCTTCGCTGTCCAGAACCGCGCCCTCGCCGACCGCTATGATGTTGCAAGGCTTGCCGTCCTCATAGTTTTTCCGAACCGCTTCGCAGATCTTATCGATATTGAACGGGATCTCCGGCAACAAAATCACTTCCGCCCCCGCGGCGATTCCCGCATACAATGTCAGCCAGCCCGCTTTGTTTCCCATCACTTCCACAAGGATCGTCCTGCCGTGGCTCGCCGCTGTCGTGCGGACTCTGTCGATCGCTTCCGTCGCCACGTCCACCGCCGTATGAAATCCGAACGTAACGTCCGTTCCGTAAATATCATTGTCGATCGT
>QAKO01000114.1 GCA_003343765.1 Bacillota bacterium
GCAAACGGGCATAAAGTGAAAAGCGTCTGCGGCGATGCCGCAGACGCTTTTGCGAATCAGGGACAAAGTGGGACAACGGCGGTGCTTATTTGCAGCCGCAGCCGTTGCCGAACATATTGCACAGGCCGCCGTTTTTGCATACGCAGTAAGCGATGGCGAGGATGACGGGCAGATAGCAGCTGTCGAGAATGTTATTCAGGATTCCGCTCTGCGAGCAGCACAGGATGAGCAAAAGGATAAGGATCCACAGGCAGCTGTTGCCGCCGAAGTTTCCGAAACAACCGTTCATTAAATTTTTCCTCCTGGTTTGCCGCAGCAGGAGTTTATATGTAAATATGCATGCTGCGGCCGTTATTTTGGCATCTTTGCGGAGATATTATAAATCCGCATCGGATGTCTTATACTCATATGTATTCTTTGGCGAAAAAAAATGTTACGGAAATTATTAGCGGCGGGTAAAATTTTGGAAATTTATGATTTTTTTACCGAAATTTTCGCAAAATGAAGAAGGAAGGGATTGAGCGGAAAAAGTTTTCACATTCATTTACTTGCTATTGCGTGCCGTTTTTGATATAATTATATCCCATGACAGGAATATTTGTTCCGGTCATATCCGCGGAAAACGCGGCATAAGCATAGATATGCGTGGGAGCGGCACTGAGATCAGGCTGGATCCCTGGATCGCATAAATACATTTTTTTCACGGATATTCTCAAGGGAAATCCGATGGAGGCAATTTATGAAAAAGACGGCTTTTTTCTCTTCGAAGAACATTGCTTTTTTGGCGGTTCTTCTGGCTCTGGTCATCGTGTTGCAGTTGGTCGGCACGCTGATCGGAAATCTCGGCGTCACGGCTCCGAGCCTTGTGCTGATCCCGATCGTACTCGGTGCGATTCTTCTCGGACCGCTTGCAGGAGGAATTCTGGGATTTGCGTTCGGTGTCGTGGTTATTCTGGCGGGAATAACAGGTCTGGACAAGTTTACGTTGATCCTGTTTACGGATCATCCGTTTCTGACGGTTTTGCTTTGCCTTCTGAAAGGCGCGGCTTCAGGAGTTGTTTCCGGATTTGTTTTCAAGGCGCTGCGCGGTAAAAGCGAGGGGGCGGCTGTCGTAACGGCATCGTTGGTTGCTCCGATCGTAAATACAGGTTTGTTTGTTCTGGGCGCATTGCTTATGAGCGATACCCTGAATGCCAATTTTGTGGCGGACGGGCAATCGGTTCTGTATTTCCTGGTCATCGGGTGCGCCGGATTGAATTTTGTTTTCGAATTTATCATCAACGCGGTGGCGTCGCCGGCGATCTATACGGTCGTACGCGTAGTCGGAAAAATGATGCGCAGCCGTGCGGGAGCAGTCCGCAAGGTCGAGGCGGAGCAGGCATCGCAGGACAAGTCATGCGAGCAGAGCGTGAAAGCACGGAAAGCGGAAGAAAAATAACGGGAACGGACGGTGCGGCAAATGATTTTGTGTATCGATATCGGAAATACAAACATCAAGTACGGTTTATTTGAAGGGGACGAGCTGAAAGTTTCTTTTCGCAGTGCCACGGAATTAAAGCGTACGAGTGATGAGTACGGTACGATTCTGACTAATATGCTTGCGATACAGGGCATATCGAAAAACTGTATAGACGGGGCGATCATATCGTCGGTGGTGCCGGCGCTCAATTATACGATCCAGCATATGTGTGCGGGGTATCTCGGTGTGGAACCTCTGATGGTCGGAGCGGGGCTGAAGACGGGGCACAATCTGCGCGTGGATGATGCGCGCGAAGTGGGTGCAGACAGGATCGTCAATGATGTTGCGGCGATACACAAATACGGCGCACCGCTGATCGTGATCGATTTCGGAACGGCGACGACGTTCAATGCGGTCAACGAACAGGGCGAATTTATCGGCGGCGCGGTTGCGCCGGGCATTCGCGGATCGATGGATTCTTTGGTGTCGGGTACGGCGAAGCTTCCCCGTGTGGAGATCGAAACGCCGCGCTGTGCGATCGGGAAGAATACGACGACCAATATGCAGTCGGGGATAGTGTTCGGCTTTGCGGGGCTCGTGGATTATATTGTACGGAAAATGAAACGCGAGATGAAAGATCCGTCGGTCAAGGTAGTAGCGACGGGCGGGTTCAGCGAGATAATAGCAAAAGAGATTTCTTGCATCGACTGTGTGGATAAACTTCTCACTTTGCAAGGGCTTAAATATTTATATGATCTGAACAATGCGGCAGGTAAAAACTGAAGCGGCAGAGAGATCGGATCGGTTCATTGACAGGAGGGCAAATTTCATGAAAACGATCGGCGTTGCGATACTTGGGCTGGGAGTTGTCGGGAGCGGCACGTACAAAATTCTTACGGAGCATCGTGAGTTTTATAAACGCACGCAGAATGTGGATATCTCCGTGGAGAGCGTGTTGGAGATCAACCGTCAGCGCGCACTGGATCTTGGTGTCGAGGAGAGCAAGATTTCCGACAATATTGCGGAAGTTGTGAGCAATCCGAATGTGGATATCGTCGTGGAAGTGATCGGCGGTGTGGAACCTGCGCGCAGTTTTGTTCTGGCGGCGCTGCACAGCGGAAAGACGGTAGTGACGTCGAACAAAGAGCTTTTCTGTAAATACTGGCATGAACTGGAAAAAGCGGCGAAGCGCACGAACGCGGGATTGTATTTTGAAGCGAGCTGTGTCGGCGGGGTTCCGATCATCCGTACGCTGGTCGACGGAATGCAGGCGAACGTATTGCATGAACTGACAGGTATTATCAACGGCACGACCAATTACATTCTCACGCGTATGACGCGCGAGGGATTAGGTTATCAGGAAGCGCTCAAAGATGCCCAGGCGCTCGGATATGCGGAAAAGAATCCGACGGCGGACGTGGAAGGCTACGATGCGGCATATAAACTTTCTATTCTTGCGAGCCTTGCTTTCCATACAAAAGTGCCTTTGGACAAGATCTATCGGGAAGGAATCACGCAAATTTCCCGTCAGGATATTGCCTACGGCGATGAACTCGGTTACGTTTTGAAACTTCTGGCGATCGGTAAGAACGACGGAGCGGGGAATATCGAAGTGCGTGTGCATCCCGCATTTATACGCAAAGATCATCCTCTGGCATCGGTGAACGACAGTTTCAATGCAGTGTTCCTGAAGGGCGACAGCGTCGGGGATATCATGCTCTACGGGCGCGGCGCGGGTGCGCTGCCGACGGGAAGCGCGATCGTGTCGGATGTCATTTATGCGGCAACGCATAGTGAAGCCAAATATGCCACGTTTAAAAATACGCAGTCGGCGGAACAGGGCGTTAAATTTGTGACTGATTTCAGGAGCCGTTATTATATTCGTTTTACGGCGAAAGACCGTCCGGGCGTCCTTGCAAAGGTGGCGGGCATCTTTGCAAAATACAATATCAGCATTATCGATCTGATCCAGAAAGGCGAAGATATGGATACGATCCCCATCATACTCATCACGCATGAAACGGGGGAACTGGCGGTACGGCGTGCGATGGACAAGATCGGACAGCTGGAAGACGTAACGGAAGTGAATTCGGTGATCCGTGTCGGAGGCTGAGCGATGGTCAACAGAGGAGAAAACCTGCCCGTCCATATAGCGGAGCATTTCAAGGGCGGTGACGGGGAAGTATTTGTCAAAGACCTTACGGCAGGGAAAAAACCTGCAAATGTGCGCGTGTGTAACGAAATGGTGCTGTTGAAAAACAGTTCGATCGGTTTTCACAGGCATGACGGGGACAGTGAGATTATTTATATTCTGGAAGGCGAAGGCTTGTATCGTGACGGAGAGCAGGATATGCTCGTAAGAGCGGGCGATACGCTCATTTGTTGCAGCGGAGAGAGTCATTCTTTGCGCAACGAACTGGAGCAGCCATTGAAATACCTTGCGTTCATTGTAACGGAATGATTGTTTTTGCGCGGCGCAGTGGATACTGCGCCGCGTTGTTCCATACGGAAAAAGGAGAAAATCATGCGGGCGGCGGTATTGGTAAACGCATATATTCGTTCGGCGGGAATGATACGTCAGGCGGAACGAATCAAGGAAGAATTGCAGAAAAGGGACGTGGATGCTGAGATCGTAAAAAACGGAACATTTTTATGCGGTGTACAAGAAAATGCGGTAACGTACCCTCAAAATTTTGATTTTGTCGTGTATTTGGACAAAGACAAATATCTTCCGCGCATGCTGGAAAAGTGCGGATTGCGTCTGTTCAATCGTGCGGAGGCGGTGGAACTTTGCGACGATAAAATGCTGACGTATATCGCTTTGGCGGGAAAGGGAGTGAATCTTCCGGAAACACTTCCGGCGCCGCTTTGTTATTATCCGGACGCGACGCTGCCGCAAGGGTATGTTGCGGAGATCGGAAGACGGCTCGGATATCCGCTGGTCGTAAAGAAGAGTTTTGGCAGTTGGGGCATGGACGTGCGCCTTGCTGCGGACGAAAGAGAGCTGACCGCGGTTGCGGAAGAATTCCGAATGGCACCGCATTTGTATCAGAAAAGGGTGGGGATCAGCGGCGAAGATTACAGGGTTCTTGTCGTAGGCGGAAAAGCGATTGCGAGCATGAAGCGGAAGAACGAAAAGGATTTCCGTTCAAACATCGAAGCGGGAGGAAGGGGCAGTAAAGCACAGCTTCCCGAAACATTTCTTAAGGCGGCGGAGCGCTGTGCCGAGGTTCTGGGGCTGGATTATTGCGGCGTCGATCTTCTGGATGAAAAGGGAGAACCGTATGTATGCGAAGTGAACTCGAATGCATTGTTCAACGAAGCGGAGCGCGTCACGGGCGTGAATGTTGCGGGAATTTTTGCGGAGCATATGATAAAGAAAGTTAAAAATTCATAAAATTGCGGATAAACGGGCTTTATGCATGAATATTATGAATAAAAATAAAAAATGCGACTGAAAAAGAGTTGCGTTTTTTTATGTATCATGATATGATTAACACACTGTTACGCGCGTGCATGCGCGCAGGGCAGAGCGCAGCCGGCTGCGTTTTTTGCGGAAGCAAAAAACGGAAAGGGCAAAGGTCGTTATCTTTTCCCTGACTATGGATCGGGGTATGATAAAATTTATTCAGAGGTACGAACAAGATGAAAAAGGTACTTTTGGTTGTAGTGTCCGCAGTTCTGGCTGCGGCGATGGCAGTGTCTATGGTAGCATGCGGCAATGCAAGTAAAATCAAGATCATTGACGTTGATCTTTCGAGCGAGCAATACGGTGCGGCTATCAAGAAAGGCAATACGGAGCTGAAAACGGAAATCGACGCGATCCTTGAACAGCTTTGCAGTGAAGAAGGCTACGAAGTAAACGGTGAAAAGGTTACGTTCAGTTCTCTCTATGAAGCAGAAATGGCGGCGCAGGAGAGCAATGAAGTTATTTCGATCGGGAAAGTGAAAACGACGAGTACGGATCGCAGTAAAGAACTGGTTGTAGCGACGAATGCGGAATTTGCACCGTTTGAATATCGAATCGGTCTGGATGAGTTCGGCGGGATCGATATGCAGATCGCGAAATTCCTTGCAGATGCAATGGGAAAAGAGCTTGTTATTTCGCACATGGCATTCGAAGTGGTTCTGGAAGCGGTGAACAGCGGAGACGCGGATATTGCTTTAGCGGGGCTTACAATCAACGAAGAGCGTGCAAAGCAGGTTGATTTCTCAATCGCTTATTATGATACGACGCAGCGCATTGCAGTGGCGGCGGATAATACGATGTTCGACAATTGCACGACGGAAGAGCAGGTCGTGGAAGTTTTGAAAGGACTTTCAGGCGTAAGTGCCGGAGCTGCAAAGAACCAGACCGGATATTATTATCTGTATGGAGATGAAAGCTTTGAGTTTGAAGGATATCGTGACAATATGACGGTTAAGCCGTATCAGACGGTAGCGGCGGCAGTTCAGGATCTTGCGAACGGTACGATCACGCTTGTTTGCGCGGATAAGGATACGTTGCAGGCGTCTGTGAACGCGATCAATGGTTAATTAAAAGGAACAGCCGGTAATGAAAGCTGAACTGGATACATTTTTCAAATATTTATTCGATTACGGCAATTATGAAACTGTCCTGATCGGTTTGCGGAATACTTTGGTAATTGCTGTCTGCGGCTTGCTTATCGGTATTGTGATCGGTTCATTTGTCGCGGCGTTGAAAGTTGCGGGAACGCGGAACAGAGTGGTGAAAGTGATTTCCTATGTCGGAGACGCATATACCGGTTTGTTTCGCGGTACGCCGATCATTGTTCAGTTGATCATATTCCACTTTATCATTTTCCGTGGATCGGGGATCAATACATTGCTGGAAGCAGTGATCGTATTTGGATTGAACAGCGGCGCTTATGTTTCAGAGATCATGCGCGGCGGTATTCTGTCTGTGGATATCGGTCAGACGGAAGCGGGCAGAACGCTGGGATTATCTTTTACGGTGACGATGATCCGCATTGTGATACCGCAGGCGATCAAGAACGTTATTCCCACGCTCGGGAACGAACTGATCGCATTGACGAAAGATACATCTGTTGCGGGTTATGTCGCTACAATGGATCTGAATGCTGCATTTACGGCGATAGCCGGCGCGACGTATGATTATCTGGTTCCGTATTTGTTTCTGGCGCTGGTTTATCTGATACTTGTGATTCTGATCACATTGCTGATCCGTTTGGTGGAAAGGAGTATGCGTAAGAGTGAAAGACGTTAAAAAACATTCTCCTAAATTTATTAAGACGGAGAAAACGCCCGTAGAGCCTTGCGATCCGAATGCATTGATCGAAGTACAGCACCTGACGAAAAAGTACGGTGAATTACTGGTTCTGGATGATATTTCGGAAAAGATCCGAAGCGGTGAAAAGATTGCGATCATAGGTCCTTCGGGAAGCGGTAAGAGTACTTTTTTGCGGTGTCTGAACGTTTTGGAAGATCCGACGGACGGATATGTATTTTTTGAAGAGAATAATCTCTGCGATCTGAAAGTAGATATTAATCTGCAACGCCGCAGGATGGGTATGGTTTTTCAGCAGTTTAATCTTTTTAATAATATGAATGTGCTGAAAAATATTACGTTGGCTCCGATTCATGTAGGAATGCAGGATCTTCGGAAAGCGAAACGGCACAATGCGTGGGTAAAGTTTTTAAATTTATTCCGTGCAGCGGAAAAAAAGCAAAAGCTTTTACCTATCGTGACAAGCAAAAAACAGATCCGTGCGGAAGCGGAAGAGAACGCTATGCGACTTTTGGCGAGAATCGGTCTTGCGGACAAAGCAAATGTTTTTCCTTCCACATTGTCGGGCGGACAGCGTCAGCGTATCGCGATCGTGCGCGCTTTGGCGATGAATCCGAAAGTAATGCTTTTCGACGAGCCTACCAGCGCTCTCGATCCTGAGATGGTCGGAGAAGTTTTGCAACTGATCAAGGAGCTTGCGGATGAAGGTATGACGATGGTGATCGTCACGCATGAAATGGGGTTTGCCCGTGAAGTGGCAACGCGCGTATTTTTCATGGACGGAGGAAAGATCCAGGAGCAGGGTGCGCCTGCGCAGATTTTCGGTTCGCCGCAGAATTCGCGCCTGAAAGATTTTCTTTCCAAAGTGCTTTGATCAAATAAATTCAATGATTGACCGCACCGATACTTTTCGGCGCGGTAATTTTTTGACAATCGCCCGCGCGCGAAATGAGCCGTCGCGCGCGGGCGGAAAGGGCTTGTATTCATTTACAAAACGGTCGCTCATAAATCAGACGAAAGGAGGCACTGCAACAGCAGTGCCTCCTTTCGTAATGCCTTTTAGTATTGTGACAAATCATTGAGGGGATCAGTCATGATCGTTGTGGCGGCGTTCACATTCAAACCTGCCGCCGTCTGCGGTTTCGTATACATAAACAGTGTTCCCGTTTTCATCGGTTTCGATGGTCACGAAATAAATCTGTTTGGAATCGCGCGAGCCTACCGTAATGCGGATGGAGTCTTGTTTGTCGGCGTCTTGTTCAAAGTAGAAGATCTGGGACTCGGGCCCCTGGAAGAGCTTGAATTCGATTTCCGTTTCGTCCCGTTCCTGTTCCAGTTTAAATGTGCTTTTTTCGGTTACGGATCCGTTTTCGGAAATGATATAGCTGTATTCTTCTTCGCGCTCATTGGCTTCGTTTTCCGATTCCTGCTCCACGCGCATGAATTTGTTTTCGCCGAGCGTTACGGTAAACTGCGTCTTGCTTTCCGATTCAGTGCCTTCTGTTTCCGTTTCCGTTCTGCCGCTGAAATCATAGTCCGTTCCGTCGATCACAAGCACGCCTGCAATGTTTGCCTTGGTTTCCGTTTCGTTATCGTCGTCCCGATCATCATAGCGATCGTCAAAATCATCGTCATCATCGTCATCGTCGTCGTGCCTTACGTTCATTCCGTTTTGTTCGCCGTATTTTTTGCTTTCACCGTTTTCTGATTTTACGGTTTTATTCGTTTCGTTGTAATACATTTCGTAGCTGATGGTTTCACCGGTGATATCCGTGTAACTCACTACGGCTTTGATTGCATATTCGGAGCGGTCGGATGTTTCATACTTCGTTCCGAACGAACCGTCGCTGAGCAGGCTTTCCACAAGCATCATGTAATTGTTGAGAGAAGAGATCGTATCCTCATCCGTTACGACAGAGGTTCCCATTGCCAATGCCTTGGCGCTTGCGGTCTGTGCCGCGCTGCCGCCGTTCATGGCGGAAATGATCGTTCCGGCCGATGCGGCGCTGAAACTGTAAGATTGAGCCGCGGTTGTGGGACGTTCAAATGTTTCGTTTTTTAAGCTGTTTGTACCGTCGCACGCTGCGAATCCCAGCGAAAGTGCCAGTGTAGTAACTGTTGCCAGACCTGCCATTATAAGTTTTTTCATCTTATTTCTCCTTTTATTCAAAATTGGGTTTGGGTTTTGCGCTTGCCCTGTACACTTATACAACAATCAACTTTTTTATTTTGTTGGGGAAATTTTAAAATTTTTTATTTTTTTTAAATATTTTTAATCAGTATGCGCAATTCAGTCTGAACGGATACGAAAATCTTAAGGTATATTTTATATGCAGGCGGAGTTTGCGGCTCTATTTTGTGACAAAAAACAAAGAAATAAAAGAACCGCGGCGGCGCAAGTTTGCGCCGCCGCGGAAAGTGTTGTATCTTTGTACATTCGATGGAAATTGCGTGGTTTAAATTTTGAGACTTGTAAGAGGAATACCCGCAGGATAAACTTTTGCAATAGCCAGGTAATGAGCCGATGCGAAACAGCGGGCTCAGTATGCACGAAAATCGAGAACGTAAGGCTCAAAGAAAAAACGAACTGAAAATCAAAAGTCGGTAAAAAACATGGGGTTGACTGAAAAATCAAACCGAAAAATCAAAAGGGGCTGCGGCGGCCAGGATGTTCGTCATCGTCGTCGTCATCATCGTCATCATCGTCATCATCGTCATCATCATCGTCATTGTCCCAGCGATCTTCGTCCATGCTGTGCCCGCCGGAGAATTCATAGCGGTAGCGCGTGGTACCGTTTTCCTGAATGATACGGATGAGAAAAGAAGTTTCTTCGCCTTGAATACGTGCGCGGACTTGCAGGGCGGAATCGGCACTGTCGCGTTCAAAGACGATCTCGTCTTTTTCCTGATCCGCTTTTTCCACGGTCATTTTCAATTCCAGCTCTTCGCCTTCCAACTCATACTTGACGCTCGTGCTTTCGACACGTTGACCGTTTTCATAATAGGTATATTCGAATTCCTGTTCCGATTCGGTTTCTCCGTCCTCTGTTTCCGATTCGATTTTTTGTTGCATACGGATAGAGGAAGTTTTGTCCTGGTTGAGATAAGCGGTAAATTCCAACTCATTTTCTGTTTCCGATTCATTCGCTCCATCCGATTCGGATTCCGTGCCTCGCGTGCCGGTAACAGGATAGGGAACGCCTTCCACGACGAGAACTCCGTCGATCGTAAAATTCTCTTCGGTTTCTCCTTTTTCGGTTTTAAAGCTTTCGGGGTTTTCGTTGTAGTAAAGCTGGTAGCTGATACGCTTCCCAAGCAGATCGTTGTAGGAAATGACGGTATAAAACTCGTACTCGGTATAAGCCTGTTCGGGCTTTTGCGGGTCGGAGTGGTCGATCGTACCGTCGCCGAGCAGGTTTTCTACCAAAGCAAGATAATTGTTTACGGTATCGACGATATTTTGCTCTTGATCGGAAAGGGAATCATCCGTTTTCTCGGCAGCCATGCCCGATGTCGAGAGAGCCAAGCTTTTTACGGAAAGATTTGTACCCGTATCTTGAGCGGGAGTGTTGGAAGCGAGCAGGGAACCGACGGATGCGGCGCCGTAAATGTAGAAGTCTTCCGCGCTTGAGAGAGAAGGAAATTTACCGAGCGGGTTATTTCCCGGCAATGATTTTTTATTCAGAAAAACAGGCAGAAGTATTCCGAGCAGAAGAGCGACGGCAAGAAACGCGGCGATCACGGCAATAAAAACTTTTGTATTCGGCTTTCGGGTCGTGGAAGAATCATGTGCAAATACGGCTTCCGGCTGCGTTTGCGGCGGTATGCCGATCTGACGGCGGATATTTTCTTTGACACGATCATCCGGCAGTATTTGGTCTGATTGCTCACGCAGCATTTTTTTCAGATTTTTCATACGGCATCCTCCTTTTCCAGAATTTTTTTCAGCTTTTTCAGTGCTTCGTTGTTTTTCCATGTAACGGTTCCGATGGGCAGGTTGAGCATCTGCGCAACTTCCCTTCGCTTATATCCGGCAACCTGGCACAGCATCAGAATTTCGTATTCATCTTCGGCGAGGTGCTTGGCTGCTATGTCAAAGATGAATGGGATCTTCGTTTCGCTTGTGCCGTATTTATAAGTGTCGGTGTCGAAGTCGGTCGCTACTTCCCGTTTTGCGCGCTTGATGTGATTGAGCGCCAGATTTTTTCCGATACGGATCAGCCAGCCTGTAAAATTTGTCCCGCTCTGGTAGGAATGCAAGGACTGCAGGGCGCGTATAAAGGTATCCTGCAGAATATCTTCCGCACACATTTTGTCGCGCACAATATACAGGATCGCAAAGTACACGGGTCGGTTTGTCTGTTCATAGACAGCGTCAAACGCGCGCATATCACCTGCGCGAAGAGAGTCTATATGTTTTTCAAGTGCTGAATTCTTCATAATCTCTTCATTCTATTAACAATTTAATATCTCAGATTGTTGGTAAATCTGAAAATTCTCACAAATTTTTTATATTAATGCCGAGTGCGCGTAGAAAGGATTCTCCCTGTAAGAGGCAGATGGTTGCGCCCCGCAGTTCAAAGAGTGAGGAAGAAAGGGTGATTGCGCTGAGATCGCAGTCGGAAAGATCCATTCCTTTCAGTGCGGTTCCTGTAAGGTTTGCACGAATAAATTTGGTTTTGGAAAAGACGGCGTCTTTTAAGATGCATTCCGCAAGATCCGCGCAGGAAAGATCACAGCTTTCAAAGGAAAAAGATCGCAGCTTTGTACGGTTGAAGTTTGCGTATGAGAGTATGTCGCTGTCGAAAACCGTGTCGCGGAAGGAACATTCGGAAAAATCGGCTCCGACACCTTTGCAGTCTCGCCAGATCGTGCGGCGGAAAGAGGAATTGCTGAAATCTGCATTGGAAAAGTCGCAGGATTCAAACACAACATCGCAAAAATCCGCGCCTTTGAAATTCGCTTCGCCGAAACGGCATCCGCTGAATTTTACGCAGGAAAACTCCGCCCGCGGCAAAGCTGTGCCGGAAAGGTCTGCAGAATTTATCACCAGATTTTCTATCCGCTCTTCTTTTTCGCAGGCAGAATACAAAATTTTGGTATCGGAAATTTCTGTGCAGTTTTTTAAGATCGGCGGTAAAATTTTCATATTACTATTATGGCGGGAAAAAGCAAAAAAGTCAATCTATTTTTATGTTGCGGTGAAGGCGAATGCGGTGAGCAGATTGACATTTTAACATAAAAAGAGTATGATAGGATAAGAAAAAAACGAATACGGTAGGAAAAGATATGAAAAAGACGTTGATCCGAAATTATGCAAAACTGATAGCCCGAATGGGTGCGAGTGTACAGTCCGGACAGCGCGTTGTGATCATGGCGCAGTTAGACCAGCCGGAGTTTGTCACGATACTGGCGGAAGAATGTTATCGGGCAGGGGCGGCAGACGTATCGGTGGAGTGGCAGTACCAGCCGTTGGAGAAACTGGCGAGCCGTTTTGAGAGCGTGAGAGAATTGGGCAATGTACCTTCATGGGAAGAAGAAAAATTCCGTGAGAGGTCGGAGGAATTGCCTGTTACCATCAAGATACTTTCGTCGGATCCGGACGGGATGAAAGGTGCGGACAGAGAAAAGCTGACGCTCGCGTCCATGGCGCGGAGCGCGATCATAAAGCCCTATCAGGACGCGATGACAAACAAACATCAATGGTGTGTGGCGGCGGTGCCTTCCGTCGGTTGGGCGAAGAAGATTTTTCCGGACGAACGGGCAAATACGGCCGTAGAGCGGCTTTGGGAACTGATTCTGGAAACGGCGCGTGCAGACGGGAAAGATCCCTTGACCGACTGGATGTGGCATAACCGTAAATTAAAGGACAAATGCGATAAACTGAACGGTTTGGATCTGGAATCGTTGGAATATTGGAGCAGCAACGGTACGCGCCTGAAAGTCGGGCTGATCCCGCAGGCGCAGTTTATCTCGGGCAGGAAGAGTACGGTAGACGGCAAGCATTTCAACCCGAACATTCCGACGGAAGAATGTTTTACGACGCCGATGAAGGGAAAAGCGGAGGGGATCGTTTATGCCGTGAAACCGCTTTCCTATGGCGGCGAACTTATCGAAGATTTCTGGCTGCGCTTTGAAGACGGTAAAGCCGTGGAATGCGGAGCAGGCAAGAATGTGTCTCTGCTGGAAAAGATCATAGCAATGGACGAAGGTGCCGCATATTTGGGTGAATGTGCATTGGTACCGTATGAATCGCCGATCAACCAGACGGGAAGGTTGTTTTACAATACATTGTTCGATGAAAATGCCTGCTGTCATTTAGCGCTCGGCAGAGGGTATTCCAATACGATCGTCGGTTTTGAAAAATACCAGAAATCGGATTTCACGGATATGGGCGTCAATGATTCGTCTGTGCATGTGGATTTCATGATCGGTGCGGAAGATCTGGAAATAATCGGCGTTACGAAGTCGGGAGAGCGCATCCCGGTCTTTGAAAACGGGACGTGGAGCAAGGCTTTGCGCTGAGGAGAGGATGAAAATGCAGATAACGGTATTAAAAAATTATGCAAAACTTCTGGCTCGTATGGGGCTGAATGTACAGCACGGCCAGGAAGTTGTGATTACGGCGGAACTTGATCAACCGGAGTTTGTTGCGTATTGTGTGGAAGAGTGTTACCGTGCGGGCGCTTCGAAAGTGTGGGTAGAATGGACGCATCAGCCGATATCCCGACTTGGTGCGGAGCATAAAAGTGAAGAGATTTTGGGTGAAGTGCGCGGATGGCAGGAAGAGAAATTGCGCTGTCAGGTTCGGGAATTGCCGGCGCGGCTGTATCTGGAAAGTGAAGATCCGGACGGTTTGAACGGCATCGACGCGGAAAAATATGCGCGCGCGATGCAGGCGCGGCAGAAGATCGTAAAGCCGTACCGTGACAAGATGGAAAACAAATACCAGTGGTGTATAGCGGCTGTACCGGGAAAAGCGTGGGCGAAAAAAGTATTTCCGAAAATGCCTGCGTCGGCGGCGGAAGAAAAATTATGGCGCGCCATATTAACTTCTGCACGCTCTTACGAAGGCAATCCGATCGCAAACTGGCAAGAACACAACAGGGTCTTGCAGGCGCGTTGTGCGTATCTGAACGGGTTGGGCCTTACGTCGTTGGAGTACAGAAGTTCGAACGGAACAAATTTACGGGTGGGGCTTTTGAAAAACGGTTTGTTTGCGGCTGGCAGTGAAAAAACTTTGTCGGGGGTAGAGTTCAACCCGAACATACCCAGCGAAGAATGTTTTACGAGTCCCATGCGCGGAGAAGCGGAAGGGATCGTTTATTCCACAAAACCGCTGTCTTACCAGGGTCAGCTGATCCGCAATTTTTCCATTCGCTTTGAAAACGGCAGGGCGACGGAAGTACATGCGGCACAGGGTGGAGCCGTTCTGAAAAAAATGGTTTCCATGGATGAAGGGGCGGCTTGTCTGGGTGAGTGTGCGCTTGTACCTTTTCATTCTCCGATCAACGATACGGGCATATTGTTTTACAATACTTTATTCGATGAGAATGCGGCTTGCCATCTGGCAATGGGAAGGGGCTTTACGAATTGCATCCGCGGTTATGAGAATCATACGGAGGAAGAATTGCATGCCATGGGCATCAACGATTCGATCATCCATGTGGATTTCATGATCGGCAACGACGATCTGCAGATCACCGGATTCACGGATACAGGGGCGCGTTTCCCTGTGTTTGAAAACGGCGGCTGGGCTTTTCGTGTGTAGAAAGCAAAGAAGTCGGTTACGGCTCGGATATCGGCACGATTGCACGGTATCCGCAAAAGTAAAAAAAGAAAAGCAAAAAGAGACGGAGCAAATGTATTTGCTCCGTCTCTTTTTGCTTTGAAAACAATATCACGTCCATCATTTTTACGTTATTTGTAAAAGACAATGTGTCATACGGCAATGAAAATTTAAACGTAGAGTCTGACATTTTTGAAATACAGCCAGCAGATGATCGAACAGGCGATACAAATGACATCCAAAATCAGAACGATCCAGAATCCGACGAGTATTCCGAGAAAGATTGCGGCAAAGCCGAGGATCATGCTCCCGAATACGGCGATCATGACAGGAATGCTTTGTTTGACGGCCTGCATTTCGGTTGTCCAGTCATATTTCGGGAATTTAAGATTCAAAAAGATCCCGAAAATCGCAATAAATGCGCAGAACAGGGGAACGCTGATCAGAAACATGACCCATCCGAGTAAGTCTGCTTCTATTTTAAGGCAAAAGATAATCGATGAAATATAGCCTGCCGCCACATTGATCAAAAAGGTAGGCATTGCTTTTGCGAGCAATATTTTTCGGACGGATACAGGCAGAACAAAGAGCTGTCCGCGGCTATTCCCTTCCAAAGAAAGGGCAGATGCGGAAGGGCAGCTGATCCCTGCGCAGAAAATAAAAATTCCGAATCCGGCATAGGCCAGTTCTGCGGTGTTTCCGATGGGCAGCTGCATTTGGCTGAATGACTCCTGCACATTTATGAACAGGAGTGCAATGCCTGCCAGAAGCAACAGCAGTGTGCCGGATAAACCGTTCAGAAGGTATGCGGGACAGGTCAAAAGACGCTTGAATTCGCGTTTAACGAGGGCGGAAAAAGCTGAAGACGATCGGATCTCATTTGCCCGGTAAGCGCTGCGCGTGTTTCTGGCGGTCAGTGCGTCATGAATCTTATGATAGCACAACGACAAAATCAGAACAAAAGCGGCGGCGATCAGAACGGATGCGCCGATAAATAAAAAGATTGCCCAGATCGTGCCGTCTAAAGTCATTTCGATGAGTAAGGCGGGCGGATA
>QAKO01000031.1:0-9746 GCA_003343765.1 Bacillota bacterium
ATGCGCCTGTTCCATCACTGAGCGACGGGAGAGAAAAATGAACGTACTGGTTATCGGAAACGGCGGAAGGGAACACGCGATCGTTGCGGCGCTGGCGAAAAGTCCGTCTGTCGGTAAAATTTATTGCATGAAAGGCAATGCGGGGATCGCGCAGCTTGCCGAATGCGTGGACGTGGATTATTGCGATCTGAAAGCGGTGGGCGACTGGGTCGATGCGCATAAGGACGTGGAATACACAGTTATTGCGCCGGACGATCCTTTGGCATTAGGTCTTGCGGATGAACTGGAAAGCCGCGGACATCGCGTATTCGGGCCGAATAAGAAAGCGGCGGAAATCGAATCGAGCAAAGCATTTGCAAAAGACCTGATGAAAAAATACGGGATTCCGACGGCCGCCTGTGAGATTTTTGACAATTACGAAAATGCGCTTTCTTATGTGGAAAAGGGAAAGTTCCCCGTGGTGCTGAAGGCAGACGGATTGGCTCTCGGGAAGGGTGTGCTGATCTGTGAAAATCTGCAGCAGGCGAAAGACGGCCTGAAGCAGATCATGCTGGACAAAGCATTCGGAGCGGCGGGCAATAAAGTGGTCGTGGAAGAATTCCTTACGGGCAAAGAATTTACTCCGGGAGAGGAGGTATCCGTTCTCACGTTTACGGACGGCAAGACGATCGTGCCGATGATACCGAGTTGCGACCACAAGCGCGCCATGGACGGTGATAAAGGTCTGAACACGGGCGGAATGGGTACGTTTACGCCCTGTCCGTTTTATACAAAAGAGATTGCGGAAGAAGTGATGGACAAAATTCTTCTGCCGACGGTACGGGCGATGAATGCGGAAGGCAGGCCGTTCAAAGGTGTTTTGTATTTCGGGCTTATGCGTACGCCTGAGGGAATGAAGGTGGTGGAATACAATTCGCGGTTCGGCGATCCGGAGACGCAGGTGGTGCTTCCGATGCTGAAGACGGATCTGATGGAAATTTTCCAGGCGGTAACGGACGAGAGGCTTGCGGACGTCAAGATTGAATGGGAAGAGGGCGCGTGCGTGTGTGTTGTGCTTGCAAGCGGCGGTTATCCGCAGAAATATGCGAAGGGTAAAGAGATCACGATCGGTGATCTGGATAAAGACGTATTTTTGTACCATGCGGGAACGGCGATGGAAAACGGAGTCCTCAAGACAAACGGGGGCAGGGTGCTCGGCGTATGTGCGAAGGGGAAAACGGTGAAAGAAGCGCGTGCAAAGGCGTATAAGAACATAGAAAAAATACACTTTGACGGAATGCAGTACCGGAAAGATATCGGGATCAAATACAACGCAGAGGAATAAGAGCACAATGATATACAGAATTTATGTAGAAAAGAAAGAGAATTTACAGGCGAAGAAGATACGTGACGATCTGGAAACGCAGTTGGGGGTCGGAGTGGAAGATTTTCGCGAGATTCTGCGTTATGACGTGGAAGGCATCAGCGAAGCGGAGCTGGAAGGCGCGATCGTAAATGTATTTTCCGAACCTCCCGTGGACAACGTTTATCGGGAAGAACTGGCGTTGGATGAAGATTATAAAGTCTTTGCGATCGCTTTTCTGGACGGGCAGTATGATCAGCGTGCGGACAGTGCGGCGCAGTGCGTACAGCTTCTGACGCAGAAAAACCGTCCGCTCATCAAGTGTGCGCGGGTGTTTGCGGTAAAAGGTGTTACGGATGCGGAACTGGAGCGTATCAAAAAGCATTTGATCAACCCGGTAGAAAGTTCGGAAGTTTCGCTGGAGAAGCCGAAGACGCTGGCGCGTGCGAAAATGCAGACGCACGATGTTTCGGAAGTTGACGGCTTTATCGATATGTCCGTAAACGAGATCGCGCAATACCATAAAAAGAACGGTTTTGCGATGAGTGTGGAAGATCTTGTTTTTGTCCGCGATTATTTTAAGAAAGAGGGCAGAAACCCGACGGAAACGGAAGTCAAGGTGATCGATACGTATTGGTCGGATCATTGCCGTCATACGACGTTTGCGACGGAACTCAAAGATGTTACCATCCATTCGAACAACGCACATATTGAAAAGGCATACGGTCTTTATAAAGATTTATTCAATGAATTTAACGCAAAGCGGGAAGATAAATATCCCTGCCTGATGGATATCGCGACGATTGCGGTAAAGAAGCTGAAAAAAGAGGGCAGACTGGATAATTTGGACGTATCGGATGAAATCAACGCGTGTTCGATCTGTATCGATGCCGAGATTGACGGAAAGACAGAGAAGTATCTGGTCATGTTCAAGAATGAGACGCACAACCATCCGACGGAAATCGAACCGTTCGGCGGCGCGGCGACGTGTCTTGGCGGTGCAATCCGCGACCCTTTGTCGGGGAGAACGTATGTATACCAGGCGATGCGAGTTACGGGCAGTGCGGATCCGCGTGAGAAACTTGAGGATACGTTGCCCGGGAAACTTCCGCAGCGCGTGATCACAAAGACGGCGGCGGCAGGCTTTTCCTCGTACGGCAACCAGATCGGGCTTGCGACGGGCATTGTTGACGAGGTATATCATCCGGGATACAAAGCGAAACGCCTGGAAACGGGATTTGTTGTCGGCGGCGCACGCCGTGACATGGTGTACCGTGAAAAGCCGAAAAAAGGGGATATCATCATTCTTTTAGGCGGAGAAACGGGTCGCGACGGCTGCGGCGGCGCAACTGGTTCTTCCAAGGCGCACGATTCGCACTCGGTAGAAACGTGCGGAGCAGAAGTGCAAAAGGGAAATCCGCTGACAGAGCGCAAACTTCAGAGATTGTTTTTGAATAAAGACGTTACGCGCAAGATCAAAAAGTGCAACGATTTTGGTGCAGGCGGCGTTTCGGTGGCGATCGGAGAACTGGCGGACGGACTGGTGATCGATCTGGATAAAGTTCCTTTGAAATATGAAGGGCTGTCGGGAACGGAACTTGCGATTTCCGAATCGCAGGAGCGTATGGCAGTTGTCGTGGATGCAAAGGACAAAGATGAATTTATTCGTCTGGCGGCAAAGGAAAATCTTGCGGCTACGCCTGTTGCGGTGGTTACGGACGATCGTCGTATGAAAATGATGTTCAAAGGCAGGGCGATCGTCGATATTTCCCGTGATTTTCTGGATACAAACGGTGTCAAGCAGGTTATTTCGGCGGAAATCGACGATAACGTTACCCCGTATTTTGATCTTAAACGCAAAGAGTTCCGTGACGATTTGTTGGCGGCGCTCAGTCGCTTGAATGTATGCTCGAAAAAAGGCCTTTCGGAGATGTTTGACTCGACGATCGGAGCGCGCAGCGTGTACATGCCGTTCGGCGGAAAGAAACAGCTCACGCCTGCCATTTCGATGGCTGCAAAGATCTGCGGCGGTGAGACGGATGTTGCTACGGTATCCGCCTACGGGTACTGTGCAGATCTTATGAGCAGCAGTCCTTTTACGGGAGCGATTTACAGTATTGTAACGTCTGTTGCAAAACTGATTGCCAGCGGATGTGATTATGATGAGATCCGTTTGACGTTCCAGGAATTTTTCATGCGGTTGAATCGCGATCCGAAGCGTTGGGGAGTTCCTTTGTCGGCGCTTTTGGGAGCGTTGTATGCGCAGATCGGGCTGGGGCTCGGTGCAATCGGCGGGAAGGACAGTATGAGCGGCACGTTTGAGCATATCGATGTGCCTCCTACGCTGATTTCTTTTGCTTTGGCACCCGCGAAGGCGAGCGAGTTGATCACGAACGTCGTGACGGAAAAGGGTCAGAAAATTTACTGGATCCCGATGCATAAAGATTTTGATAAGATTCCTGATTTCAAGGAATTGTCGGATATGTATCGCGAGATCCATCGCAATATTCTCAGCAAGAACATTCGCTTTGCGACGGTCGTGGAAAACGGCGGTATTGCTTCGGCGGTTGTGAAATCCTGCCTCGGCAACGGATTTGGCTTCCGCTTTGAAGGGGATTGTGACTGTCTGCTTTCTGAGCATTACGGTGAAATCCTGGTTGCTCTGGATGATCCGGATTCGTTGCATTGCCCGAAGATCTATGTGGGTGAAACGACGGATTCCGATTTTATCTATGACAAAGAGAAGATTTCGATAGCGGAGGCGGAAGAGGCTTTTTGCGCAACGCTGGAAAATGTTTTCCCGAACCATGCGGCGGCAAGCGGAAAAGCGAAAGACGTTGACTTCAAAACGAGTACACGTTATACAAATATTTCGACGAAAGCGGCAAAACCGCGCGTGTTTATTCCTGTTTTCCCTGGTACGAACTGCGAGCTGGATACGGCGCGTAAATTCAATTTGGCGGGAGCGGAGAGTGAAATTGTTGTTTTGAAGAACCGCAGTGCTGCTGATATCGAAGAGAGCGTAAAAGCGTTTGCGGATGCGATTGCGCGCGCTAATATGATTGCATTCCCGGGCGGATTTTCGGGTGGCGACGAGCCGGACGGCAGCGGCAAATTCATAGCAACGACATTCCGTAATCCTCGTATTGCCGAACAGGTCATGAAACTTCTGAACGAGCGAGACGGGCTTGTTCTTGGTATTTGCAACGGCTTCCAGGCACTGATCAAATTAGGACTTGTTCCGTATGGTGAGATTTTGCCTTTGAAGGCTACGAGTCCTACGTTGACGTATAACAACATATCCAGGCACGTATCCACGCTTGTAGACATTCGCGTCGCTTCGAATAAATCTCCATGGCTGTCTGCTTGTGAGGTCGGGGATGTGTTTACGGTGCCTGTGTCGCACGGTGAAGGAAGGATTGTGGCTCCGTCCAAAGAGTTGGAAAAACTTGCGGCAAACGGACAGATCGCGACGCAGTATTGTGATCTGAGCGGCAAACCTACAATGGAATATCCTTTCAATCCGAACGGTTCTGCGTGGGCGATCGAGGGTATCACTTCGCCTGACGGCAGAGTATTCGGTAAGATGGGGCATACCGAGCGTACCGGTGAGAATCTGTATAAGAACAGCTGCGGCAATTTTGACATGAAATTGTTTGAAAGCGGCGTAAAATATTTTAAATAATCCAAGCACAAAACCGCACGGCGAGTAACGCTGTGCGGTTTTGAAATTAAAACAGAGGTAAAAGATGGAAATTGTTATCAATATCTATTATACGGGAGCAAATGGTTGTGCGAAAAGGTTTGCGCAGGAAATGATGTCGGAAGGAATTGTCAAAGAGATACGCGCTGAATCGGGGAACAGACAATATGAATACTTTTTTCCGGCGGAGGATGCAGAAACGGTACTGCTGATCGATCGTTGGGAAAACCAGGAGGCGTTAGACAGGCATCATGCTTCAGTTTTGATGGAAAAGATTGCTGCGCTTCGTGAAAAATATTCACTGCATATGAGGGTTGAGCGTTTTGTCGTTGATTCGGAAGGTATTCCCGATTCGGATAAAAAATTTATAAAGGTTTGATCAAATCATAGAATAGTTCCAAATGCTCGGAGAGAAAAACTTGAAACCTGGTTGAATTTTCTCAACTAGGTTTCTGTTTTATTCAACCGACAGGCTGTTGACATATTGGTTGTTTGAGTTTAAAATGGTAGTACAGAAAAACAAAACGGAGAACTGTTATGAACACGATTGGGCAAAGGATAGCATTTTACAGAAAAAAGGAAGGGTGGACGCAGGAGCAGCTTTCTGAAAAATGCAGCGTAACGCCGCAGGCAATATCGAAGTGGGAAAAGGATATTTGCGCTCCGGATATAGCTTTAATACCCATTCTGGCTGAGACGTTTCATATTACCTGCGATGAACTGTTGGGAGTAAAAATTCCGCTGGGAGAGGCGGCTGTGCGGGAAAAAGTAGATTTAAGCAAAACATTGTTAAAAATAAATATTGCATCATCGGACGGCGACACTGTAAAGATGAATCTGCCGGTTTCGTTGGCGGAGCCGATATTGAAAAATATCAATTTTGACGGAAGGAATCCTGTAAAAGACATTGATCTCGGACAGATCATGGCATGTATACAATCGGGAGTGATCGGGAAATTGCTGGAAGTTCGTTCTTCGGAAGGAGATGTTGTCGAGATTTGGGTGGAATCATGAAAATCATGTATAGAAACAACGGGAAAATGAGAAAACTGAATTTGCCTTCCTGTATATTTTTTAAAATAATTCTGCTTTTTAAGTCTGATCTGATTGCATCGATATCCCGTGAGGATCTTGCTAAAATTATAGACGGATTAAGGGCAGCAAAGCGCGTATGGAAGCATCTTGAAATCATTGCGTTTGAAAGTAAAGACGGAGAGTTTTTTTCTGTCAGTTTATGAACGGATGGGTTGCAGGTAAAACCGAAGCGGTCAATGCGTACTGAAATTGCAGTCAAAATTGGCGCGGAATTTTAATATAATTTCGTTG
Source organism: Bacillota bacterium (assembly GCA_003343765.1). GTDB lineage: Bacteria > Bacillota > Clostridia > Christensenellales > Borkfalkiaceae > Borkfalkia. Next base: position 6,372 of record QAKO01000031.1, read on the forward strand.
ACAAAAGCAAAAAAAACGGTTATACTGTATGTGTAAAAAGCAAGACGGCACAAGATATTGTGTATCTGATAAAAGGCTTTTCGCGACTGGTGGATTTTGCAGATAAACTGCGTGGGAGCGGAAAGTGTCGGGCGCCGACCACCTGGGCAGCATAAAATAGGCTGTCCGGGCTTTTTTATTCTCGAAAAGGAGACGAAGGAAATGAGCAAAAATTTCAAAGCAGGCGAGTATGAAAACAAGATTGATGTACGCAGCTTTATACAGGCGAATTATACGCCGTATGAAGGGGATGATGGCTTTCTTTGCGGGCCGACGGAGCGTACTAAGAAGTTGATGGAGAAAGTCAATGCGCTTTTGAAAGAGGAGAGTGAAAAGGGCGGCGTACTGGATGTGGATACGGAGCGGGTTTCGTCGCTTTTGACGTATCCTGCAGGATATATCGATCAGGAGAATGAAATTATTGTCGGTTTACAGACGGACGCGCCTTTAAAACGCGGGGTAAATCCGTTCGGCGGGATCCGTATGGCGCGTCAGGCTTGTGAAGCATACGGATATAAACTTTCGGATATTGTAGAGACAGAATTCAGCTATAAGACTACGCATAATGACGCGGTGTTTCATGTATATACGGATGAAATGAAAGCGGTTCGTCATGCGGGGCTGTTGACGGGGCTTCCGGATGCATACGGGCGAGGCAGGATTATAGGAGATTATCGACGCGTTGCGTTGTACGGAGTCGACAAACTGATCGAAGAAAAAATGAAAGACAAAAAGGCGTACGGGGAGAAGCTGATGGATGAGCAGAATATCCGTGCGCTGGAAGAGTTATATAAGCAGATCGATTTTCTGAAGAAACTGAAAGAGATGGCAAAGCTGTACGGGGCAGACATTTCTGCGCCGGCGCAGAATGCGAAAGAAGCGATACAGTGGACGTATTTTGCTTATCTTGCGGCAATCAAAGAACAGAATGGTGCAGCGATGAGCCTGGGAAGGGTTTCCACATTTTTTGATGTTTATATTGAACGCGATCTGGAAAACGGCGCGCTGACCGAGGAAGGTGCGCAGGAATTGATTGATGATTTTGTCATGAAACTCAGGATCACGCGTCAGCTCCGCACGCCCGAATACAACGATTTGTTTGGCGGAGATCCGACCTGGACGACGGAGAGTGTCGGTGGTATGGGTGAAGACGGCAGAACACTTGTTACCAAGACGAGCTATCGTATTCTGAACACATTGTACAATCTTGGGGCGGCTCCGGAACCCAATCTTACGATTCTTTGGTCGGAAAAACTGCCGGAATCTTTCAAGAAATTCTGTGCGAAAGTTTCCATTGATACAGATTCGATCCAGTATGAAAACGATGATCTGATGCGTCCGATCTACGGGGATGATTATGGAATTGCCTGCTGTGTATCGGCGATGAAGATCGGTAAGCAGATGCAGTTTTTCGGAGCGCGTTGCAACCTTGCGAAGCTTTTGCTTCTTGCATTGAATGGCGGCAAGGATGAAAAGAGCGGAAATCAGCTTGCGCCAGAAGGAAAGAATTTTGAAGGTGTTCTGGATTATAAGGCAGTGCGCGAAGCATATCATAAGTACATGGCATGGCTGTGCAGACTGTACGTGAACACGCTGAATGTAATTCACTATATGCACGATAAGTATGCGTATGAAAAGATTCAGATGGCTTTGCATGACACGGAAGTGGAGCGTTTTCTCGCTTGCGGGGTGGCAGGGCTTTCGGTTGCGGTCGATTCGCTGTCGGCAATTAAGTACGCGAAGGTAACTCCTGTTTACAATGAACAAGGAATCATATGCGACTTTAAGATCGAAGGCGAATTCCCGAAATACGGTAATGACGATGACCGTGTAGATGATATTGCAAAAGATTTACTGCGTGAGTTTTCCGATGAATTGAAGAAGACGCCGGCATATCGTGGGGCAATCCATACGCTGTCTGTTCTTACGATCACGTCCAACGTTGTTTATGGTAAAAAGACAGGCGCGACTCCGGACGGAAGAGCAGCCGGTGAACCGTTCGCGCCGGGAGCCAATCCGATGCATAATCGTGATCTGAGCGGCGCTTTGGCGTCCTTGAATTCAGTTGCAAAGTTGCCCTATGAGTATTGCAGGGACGGAATTTCGAACACGTTTTCGATTGTACCTTCTGCGTTGGGAGAAAACAGGGAAGAACGCGCTGAGAATCTTACGGATCTGCTTGACGGATATTTCGGACAGGGGGCGCATCATCTGAATGTGAATGTATTTGATCGGGCAAAACTGGTTGCGGCGATGGAGCATCCCGAACTGTACCCGAATATCACGATCCGTGTTTCGGGATATGCTGTTAATTTCCATAAGTTGTCCAAAGCGCATCAGTTGGAAGTGCTGAAGCGCACGTATCATGAACGTGTCTGAGCAATATAAGAGCTGAGTTCAGCCGCGCCGTTGTTTGCGGCGCGGCTGTTGCGTTCGGAAAAGTAGTTTCGGAAAAAGACGAATTGTTTGAGTAAAAACGGGCATATGCGGACTTGTAAGAACGGACGGCGCGGAGAATTCGTTCATGCCGTGTAGCGAACCGACGGGAAATACTCGGTCGCAGCGTTTTATGATGCGAATATGTTTTCGTGACAGGCGGAACATATTTCTTTTTTCTGTTGTCAGTTTCGTATGTGTTCAAAACGGCATGGCTTTTCAAGTGAACTTTTAATTGGGCGAATGACAAAGCAGAAAGAGTATGCGAATTGGAGGGAGTAAGACAGTTTCTAAAAAGTGGGGTTAAAGAATGGCACAAACAACAGGGTTTATAGATTCCGTTTATTGCGGTTCCGGAGTGGACGGAAAGGGGTTGCGGTGTATCGTATTTTTCAGCGGGTGCAATTTGCGTTGCCCGTTTTGTCACAATCCGGAAACATTGTTCAAACAAGGAAAGCAGGTTGAAGCAGATGAGGTCATCAATAAGCTTTTGCGTTATAAAAGGTATTTTCGCAGGGGAGGGGTTACGCTTTCCGGCGGAGAACCTTTTTTGCAGAGAGAATTTTTTTTGGCGTTGGTGAACGGATTGCGTGAACATAAAATACATGTCTGCGCTGAAACAAACGGTCATATTTGCGACAGTGAACTGATCGCCGCTTCAGATTCGATTCTTTGTGATGTTAAGAACCAGGAAACGGATGATTTATCCGCGTATGATCCGTTTTTTGCGGAATGCTTAAGGCAGGGGAAAGATTTGCAAATCACCAATGTCATTGTGCCTGGTAAGAATGATTCAGAAGAAAAAATTACAAATTTGGCGCGCTTTGTAAAAAAATATTTCCCCGCACATAAAGTGAAATTTCTTCCGTTTCGTAAACTGTGTGAGGAGAAGTACAGAGA
>QAKO01000031.1:12936-17412 GCA_003343765.1 Bacillota bacterium
AATTTTTTTTGGCGTTGGTGAACGGATTGCGTGAACATAAAATACATGTCTGCGCTGAAACAAACGGTCATATTTGCGACAGTGAACTGATCGCCGCTTCAGATTCGATTCTTTGTGATGTTAAGAACCAGGAAACGGATGATTTATCCGCGTATGATCCGTTTTTTGCGGAATGCTTAAGGCAGGGGAAAGATTTGCAAATCACCAATGTCATTGTGCCTGGTAAGAATGATTCAGAAGAAAAAATTACAAATTTGGCGCGCTTTGTAAAAAAATATTTCCCCGCACATAAAGTGAAATTTCTTCCGTTTCGTAAACTGTGTGAGGAGAAGTACAGAGAATTAAACCAACCTTTTGCTTACGCTGAAATCAGAGAAGCAGAGAATGAAGATTTGGATAAAGTAGAGAATTTATTCGATATTTCCGTAGATTAACGCTATTTACAGAGTATTATGCCTGACATAATATGGTAATTTTGCTATATTTAATTTTAAAGAGCAAGGCATGAAAATTTTTACTTAAAAAGTTATAAATTGTAATTGTAAGCTAATCAGATAAAAATTTGCCGCAATCATTCAGGTTTGACTTTGAAAAACAATCAGCAGGTCAAGGGCAATAAAAGCATAAATAAAATCATAGGGCAACAGGGGTGAGTTTAAAAAAACTAAAAAACAGGTGCGAAAATTCAGCCAAGGTTTTTCAGGTATTTCAGGGCTTGGGTTCCTGCAATCATTCCGTCGTAAACGGCTTTTGCAATTTGCTGTAAGCCTTTTACGCAATCGCCTGCCGCATAAATACCGGGGATATTGGTTGCGCGATTTTCGTCCGTAACGATTTTATTGTTGGCAGTCTCCATGCCAAGTTTTTTAGAAAGTTCGAAGGCGCCCGCAGAGCCACAAGCGATGAAAACGCCGTCAAAAGATTCGCGCGTGCCGTCGGCATACACGACCTCTTCGAGTTTATCGCCGCCTTGAAAGCTCTGAATTTTTTTTGTGTTGCAGGCAGGGTCGGAAAAAGTCGGTTGGGCGCCGTTTGTCAGAATGGTGACATTTTCAATAATGTTTTTGAGAACGTGATATTCACTCAGCGCATAAGCGGCATTGCCGATCACGGCAACTTTCTTTCCGCGGAAAAAGAACCCGTCGCAGATCGCGCAGTAACTGACGCCTTTCCCTTCGAATTTTTCGATGTTTTCGATGGCAGGGACGTTTCTGGAAGTGCCGACCGCAACGATGATGGCACCGGCGGAGATCGTGCTGCCGTCTGCAATTTTTACATCGTAGCCGTCGGCTGCAAATTCGATTCCGCACACTTCGCCTTTTATGAAATTCACACCCAGATTTTTGGCTTGCTGTATGCCTGTTTCAATGAGATCTTTGGCGGCAATTCCGTGTTCGAAACCGTAGTAGTTTTCAATTTTATCTGCTTTGGCGAGCGCTCCGAAATCTTTGGCGATCACCGTAACATCGGCTCCGCCGCGGACGGCATAGAGAGCGGCTGAAATGCCTGCGGGACCCTGTCCCAGAATTACAAGTTTTTTCATAATATTCCTTTTGGTCTGTGCCGTGAAAAAAGGCCATGAAATAAAGGTTGATAAGGTACTGCTTTAATATTTGCTCGATTTTAAAATTTATTCAACGCATCTAAATCCGAAATTATTTTTAAGGACAGGCGATCAAGCGCGAATCCCTGACGCAGTAGGTGTTTATTTTGTCGGGACGCGATGATAGCCTTTTTTGGGCTTTGTGCTTTTTCTTTTGCCTTTATAGACATAAGACAGGGCAATGATGAGAATGCCTGCCGCGATGACGGCGATGACGATGTAAGCCCATACGGGGATCGGCAGTCCCTTCACTTCTTCCCACATTTCGTTGACAGCTGCCGTTTCTTCGTTGGTGAAGTTTTTCATGATGGCGCTGCGCAGAATCACGTTGTCGGATTCGGATGCGGAAGGGTATTGCGCATAGATCTGTCGGTTAAGATTGTCTTCGGAAACGTAAATAATGTAATCGTCGTAGTCGCCTGTACCCTGAAAGAAATAATTAAGATCGTATTTTTGCAACGCGTTGCCGTCCTCATCGAAGCCGCGGTTTTCGGGATCGGCGGATTCGTCATACCAGTCGACCATTTCGTCGAACACGGCGTCGCCGCCGACAGCGCTTGTATAGCCGATGTAATTCATGTTAGCAACGGCGTTTTCGGGGCGGGAGAGGAAATCGATAAATTTTTCAGCGAGTTCGGTATTTGCGCCTTTGGGCATGACCCAGCCGTCGAACCAGATGTTGGTACATTCTTTGGGGATCGCGTAGTTCAGATAAACGGGGTTGCCTGATTCGGAATTTTCCGCCTCATCCATGGAATAAACGGCGTCTCCGCTCCATGCAAAGTTGATCGTGATTTTCCCGGTGATCATGTCCTGTTTACCGCTGTCGACTTCGAAACCGTAGAGATTAGGTTTAAGTTCGAGAAGTGCGTCTTTGACACGGTTGCGTGTTTCCGCGTCGGTACGGTTCATAATGGTTTCAATTGCACTCTTGTACTCGGTGCTGTTCAGGGTACCTGCGGAATATTGATCGGCAAGATCCGTGAGTTCTTCGCGGTATACATAAGCGACGCCTAAAAAATAAGAATCGCGCACACTGTCTTTGATGGTAGATTTTTTCGCGTACTTACTGTCCCAGATGCCTGCCCAAGAGGAGAGGTCTTCGGCGTCGACATAAGCCGGGTTATAGACAAAACCCATTGTTCCCCACATATAAGCGGCGGCGTATTGAGTCCAACCGTTTTCTTCAAAGAGTTCTTTGATGAGTGGTGAAGCATATGTTGAATAAGTACCGTTTTGGATGAATTCTTCGCTGAAGGGTTCAACCATATCTTCGTTGATCATTTTCATGATCATATAGTCGGAAGGGCAGACGAGATCGTAGCCGGCGGCATTGATTTTCAGTTCGTTGTACATATTCTCGTTTGTGCCGAAGGTTGAATATTCGACGGTGACGCCGTATTCTTTTTCGAATTCGGCAATGAGATCGGGGACGGAATCATCCGCAGTCTCTTCACCGTCGCCGGAGTTTGAAGTACTGATGTAGTCTTCCCAATTATAAACGCGGAGGACTTGTTTTTTGGATTGAGTGGCACAACCAGCAAAAGAAAGCAGCGGCGGCAAGGTCAGAAGCAAGGCCGCAAAGACAGATAAAATACGTTTCATGGATAGTCATGCTCCTTTTTTTGCGGATTTTTTTACGCGAAGGTTGATGACGAGGACGATGACGATCATCACAACGAAGATGAGCGCCGAAAGAGCGCGCAGGGCCGGAGTGGAACTGTTTGTTCCGTTTTTGACCGCGTTGTAGACGTAGGTACTGATCGTATCGAATGTTTTAGGCTTAGTGAAAGCCGTGATGATGTAATCGTCCAGGGAAAGCGTGACGGAGAGCATAAATCCGGCGAGAATACCGGAGAAGATCTGCGGGATCACGACTTTAAAGAGAGCCTGCGCGGGGCTGGCGCCGAGGTCGAGCGCGGCTTCATAGGTATTGGAATCCATCTGCTTTAATTTAGGCAGGACGGACAGAACGACGAAGGGAGTGCAGAGAACCATATGCCCGATGATGAGGGAAAAATAAGTGCGGTAGAGGGCGATCATGGAAAACAGCAAGGCAAGGGAGATCGCCGTTACGATTTCCGCATTGATGACGGGAATCTGGGAGGCTGCGTTGAGTGGTTTGGCGATGCGTTTGCGGCTGTAAAAGATCCCGATTGCGCCGGCGGTGCCTAAAATGGTGGAAAGGCCGGCGGCAGCGATAGCGAGCCAGATCGTATTGAAAAGGATCTGCATGATTTTTTTGTCGCGGAACAGTTGTTTATAGAGTTCAAACGAAAAAGAAAATTCATGGATATTTATGACTTTGGATTTATCGAACGAATAAACGACGAGCAAAAGGATAGGGGCATACACGAATAAAAGGACGATCGCACAAATGGCGACGGATAAAACTTTTTTTACCATAAATTTGTCCCGCGGGCCTCCTTTTCATTGTCTTTGAAACCGCCGGTAGCGAGCATAGTCAGGAAGATGATCAAAAGCAGAATAATGGAGATCATCGAACCCATATGCCAGTTATCGTAGGTTGTGAAGTATTCGTCGATCAATTTACCGAGGATGGTGATATTGAAATTGCTCAGGGTATCGCTGACGACGTAGTTTGTCATGGATGGCATAAAGACCATGGTGATACCGGAGATGACGCCGGGCATGGAGAGAGGAAAAGTAACTTTGGTAAAGACGGTAAACTTATTTCCGCCGAGATCTGCGGCGGCTTCGAGATAGCTTTTGTCTATTTTTTCCAAAGTGGTATAGAGGGGCAGGATCATAAACGGCAGGAAGTCGTAGACCATGCCGATGAGGGTATTGAGGTAATTTTGCGATTCGAGCAGACCGACGAGATCGAGAAGTTCGCGCAGGGCGGTAATGCG
>QAKO01000002.1 GCA_003343765.1 Bacillota bacterium
GATGACAACAACGACGACGGCGGAAATACGGGCGGCGGCGGAACGACGTCCGGCGGACAGATCGCGCTTGTTGACGCATCGGATCTTGCGGACAAACTTTTCCTGATGTACACGTTTGAAGACGCGGACGTGAGCGGAAAGATCTCCGCGGTCGACCCTTACACGGGTGCGGCTGTTGAATCGGGTGCGACGTACGGCACGAGTGCTGCGCTCGTTACGACGCCGGGTACGAATGTGGGCGGTTCCAAGAAAGCGTTCGATACGGCAGGAGCTTTGATGCTGTCGAACACGTTTGCGGATACGACGTTCAAGGAAATGGAAGACGACGGGAGCGGCTATTATGTGCTGAACACGTCGGCGGATGAATTCACGGGCGTATCCGTATCTTTCTGGGCGTATAACTACGAAACGTATTCGGGTGTTGCTTCCGGCAGTGAGGCGGCGGACTGGTCGAACGTGATCGACACGACGGATCTTTCCATTACGTGGGGCAATATTTCGGACAAAATCAACAACAACGACGGAACATACGGCGCGATCTATCCGGGCAACAATGCAACGCTTGGCAGGGCGGCGTACCCGACGAGTATGTATCAGAACGCGCAGGGCAGCCTGACGCAGGCGCAGATCACGGCATCTCCGAATTCGCTCGGCAACAACGGCAACGGCAGCGACGGGCAGCCTGTCAATAAATGGTGGGCGTTCAACGCGATCTCGGGAACACTTCTGGGTGATGCGGCGGATGATCCTGCGGACGATACCGAAGCGGCACAGGCCATGGCGGAGCAGTATCTGCAGACATGGCGTTATGTTACGATCGACATCCATTATGAAACGGGTATTTCTTTCTATGCGAACGGCGCGTTGGCGTTCCGGTATACGCCGGAACAGCTCGAATCTTTCTATGTGACGGGCAACAAAGCGGACTGGGATGCAATGTACCAGGAAATCTTGCTCGGTCTGATGAAAAACGGCGAAGGCTGGAGCACTTTCAACCTGTTCAACGGCGTTTCGGGCATTTATGTAGACGATCTGATCATCGGGCAGTCTCTGACGGCAACGGAAGCGGAACATCTTTACGAAGATCTTGCTTCGGCGGCTACGGGAACGACGGTGGATGTAGATACGAGCATCACTTCCACGATGGAAGATCCGGGTAAAGGCGAGGCGGAAGCGGAGGCGCTGAAAAAAGCGGCTCAAATGCATGAAGATGCGGAAGCTGCCGTATTCACTGCTTTGGAGAATCTGAAACAGACCGGAGAATTCACGGGACCTGCATTGGGTGATACCGAAAACACTGTTTTTTCGGCAAACGTGATTAGTGTTTTGCGTGAAAATTATGACAAGAAGAATAACTGGGCTTGGGCAAAAGGAACGGTTGTCAATCCTACGGAAACGGAAACCGGATTTACGTTCTCGGTTACGGGTTATTCGATAGCGAACAGCACCAACGGTTCGGCAGATCAGTATTATTATTTGCTGAGCTACGGTTTGATCAAGAACAATGCAAACCTGGCATGCTTCAAACCGGATGCGCAAAACTGGGGAACGGGCATCGAAAATCCTGTTTACAATTATTATGAGAACGGAAGCGACACGCCTACGTCGAATCATTATCCTACGGAATGGACGGTTTGGTCTGATACGTTGTCAGTATGTAAGGTCAAACTGACGGTAGAATATGTGCGGGAAACGAAATCCGTTACAGTTACCTGGGATCTTTACGAAGTGGATGCTGGCATGACGTACACAGCGACACAGGATTATGAAGGCGGCACGGCATCGGCGTCTTATACGGTTCCGGAGCAAACGTATAAAGTTGTGCAGACGGCAACTGTTGCGGAAGATTTGATGGGCGGAGAGATCATAATGCGTTTGTTCAACGATCACAGCGCATTCTTTATGACGGAAGTAACAGGTGGCACGCTGAGCTGACCGAAAACGAGATAACGGAATGAAAGGGCTGCGCGGAAGGTAGCCCTTTCTTAAACGGGCGGGCGGAGCAAAGCGAAGTCTGCGGAAAAAGAGAAACGGAGGACGGAAATGAAACGTGCGAAAATGACGGTGTCGGCGTTGGTTCTTGCGCTTTTGATGGCGATGTCGGTACTGCTTGCGGCGTGCGGCAAGACCGACGATGATAGCGGGAACAATAACGGCGGGGGGACGACGGAGCCTGGTGCGCCCACGCATTCGTTTGAGATCGACGTAGAGCAGGCGCCCAATCTTACGTACAAATCTTCGGAAGACACGTACGTGGATGCGAGCGTGATGACGGACGAACTGGTCATCGTATACGATGCGGAGAAGACGGTGACGGCGGAAGTAGCGGAAGGGAATGTAACTCTTTCGAAAGGAACGAGCGAGACGGCAAACGGCAAAAAGACGGACACATATACCGTTACGGCGACGGGAACGGGCGCATATACGCTGAATTTCAATTCGGGTGAAGAAAAAGTGGAGACGTTCACGTCGGAAGTGGCGGCGGCGTATCCTGCGGATCCCGATCTTCCGACGTTGTCGCGTTCGGCGATGAACGTATCGGATGTCGGGTATGTGCATGATCCCGTGGTTGTGGAAGCAGACGGGAAATATTATGAATTCAACACAGACAATGCGGGCGGCGATTACGGGTATCAGGTGCGCGTGAGCGACGATCTGATCCACTGGACGAAGCTGGAAGATCCCGCGATCGAAAACTGCGGCAAGAACGATTCGGATGCAAAGACGGTGTACGAATCGGGCAAAGGCGGGCTGCAGGAAGTGTACGATATACTCAAGGGCGACGGAAACTGGAACAATTCCTGCTGGACGCTCTGGGCGCCCGAAGTCACGCAGGCGGCAGACGGCGGCTGGTGGCTGTACGGCAGCTGGACGACGGCTTTCGGGTCATCGCATTCGGTTATTTTCCAGTGTTATTCCAAGGATATAGCCGGCCCGTACGAGTTCAAAGACATCATAGTGTATTCGTATGACGGCGGCGGCATCTGGCCGAACGCGATCGATGCGAGCATTTATTATGATACCGACGGCAGAATGTACATGGCGTACGGTTCTTTCTCGGGCGGCATTTACAGTATTGAGCTGGATCCGCAGACGGGCCTGCGCAAGGACGGCCTGAGCGGCAACGATCTTCTGAAAGGCTCTTCAAAGACGCAGGCGGAGCGGTACGGTGCGAGCCTTGTGCCTAACGGTTATATGGAAGGTCCTGTCATCAGCTATCATGAAAACGTACCCGTTTACACGGGCGATCCGAAGTCCTACAATGCGGAAAGCTACGAATATAAAAATCAGTATTACCTGATGGGTTCGTCCAACAGCCTTTCGTCCGATTACAATATGCGCAGTTATGTAAGCACGTCACCGACGAGCGGATTCACCTCGTTGACGGGAACGGGCGACAACTCGGGCAACCGCGTGAGCGGTTCGTTCACCTGGAGAACGAACGATTCCGACCGTTCTCCCTCGTACGAATTTTTTGCGCCTGGGCATAACGACATGATCACGACGTCTACGGGCAAAAACCTGATCGCGTACCACAACCGCACGACGTTCGGCGGCGGCAATCATTTCCTGTTTATCAGCCAGTACACGTTCAATTCGCGCGGCGATCTCGTGATGAGTCCGAACCGCTATGCGGGCGAGACGGTGCGTAAAGTGACCGAGGACGAAGTGCTGAATATTTCCGCTGGAAAATACGCATATGTGGCGGTCACGAACAACAGGTACGATTCCACGTATAACGGCGGCTATGCCAAGGAAGATCTGATGCTGGCGGAAAACAATGTCCTGAAAATCGGGAATACGGCAGTCGGAAGCTGGCACCTGTACGGAGATAACTATATTTATATCGAGATCACGGGCGGCGATGCGGCATTGAAGGGGAATTATTACGGTGCGGTCATGCCTGCGTATATTGAATCGCAGGGCGAAGGCGGCCTGACGATCTCCTGCCTGAGCGAGAACGGCAAGAACACGCTGTATCTCAATTCGCTGGTTTAACGGCATCGCGGCAGGAATGCCGCAGAAATAAGTTCACCCGCGGCGGTAAAACGCCGCAAGACATTCAAAATCCTGAAAAAAGGGCGCTTCGGCGCTCTTTTTTCAGGCACGGGACATACGGGACATACGGGACATTGGGGCATTGGGGCATTTTGCCGCGGAACGGCCATACAAAAGCCAAGGCCTGTTCCCGGCGGCAAAATATAGCCGCTCAGACGATGTACGCACAAATTCTGATCTCAAGATTTTATTCTCACAAAATCTTTTTAGGCAGATTTTATTCTCACAAATTCTATTCAGGCAGATTCTATTCACGCAGACCATGTCTGCACGGATGAAATCTGCCGGGTGATAAAGAGAGGCCGGTTTTATGGAAGAAAGAAACGAAATTTTAAAAGATCCTTGTTTTGCACCGTTGCTGACGAAGGATGACGCGCCGAAGTCCGAATGGGGGATATTCGGGGCGCACGATCCGTCCATGATCTATGCAGACGGGGCGTATTACGTATTTTCGACGGGTACGTACGGGCAGAATTATTACCAGATCCGAAAATCCGAAGATCTGATCCGATGGGAGTATATAGGGCAGGCATTTCCGCGGGGGATCCGCGCGTCGCTTGGCCCCGTGCTTTCGGAAATGGAGGAGTGCGCCGCGCGGTGCTGTAACGACACGCTTTGGGCGCCCGATATTATCAGGGGAGCGGACGGCAAATATTGGCTGTACGGCTGTTTTTCGGCGGAATTCGGCAAGAACTATTCGGGGATCTTTCTGGCGAAGTCGGAGCGTGTGGACGGGGAATATTCGCTGGTTTCGCCGCTGGTCACGACGGGCGGAAGATGGGGCGAAACGCCCAACGCGATCGACGCGCAGATTTTTTACGACGGACACAAAATGTACATGACGTACGGCAGTTTTTTCGGCGGAATCCGCGTTCTGGAGCTGGATCCTGCCACGGGACTGCGGAAGGACGGTTTCACGTTTTCGCGGCACCGTGCGGGGAAAATTTCGGACGAAGAATATTACGGGAAAGTGCTGGTTTCTTCCGACGATCAGGAAGGGAGCGTGGTTGCGGTCAAAGAAGTTCCCGTGTTTTTGGGCGACGTTTTCCGCGAAGAGATCGAGCTGCAGAGAGTGCGGCTGTTCAGTCTGGTCACGTCGGCGGATTCGCTGTTTACCCGATACAATATGCGGCTGTTTACGAGCACGAAGGCGGACGGAGAGTATATGCGCGCGCCGTACGGCGCGCGCGGCGTCAAGCTGAGCAGTTCGTTCAGCTGGAAAAGGGATGCGGAGGATGCGGCGGTCGGCTACGATTTTTTTGCGCCGGGGCATTGCGATCTTTTTGAAACGCAGGACGGCAGGAACCTGATCGTCTATCACGACAGAACGCCGTCGGGCGGGAGATTTCATTATTTATTTCTGAGCCTTTACGCTTACAACGTGCGCGGCGAGATCGTGATGAGTCCCAACCGCTATGCGGGGGAGCGGCTCCGTCCGATCGGATTCGGGGAGCTTGCGGGGCAAAAATTCGATTACATCGCGCTTGGCGAGGAAAACGATAAAACGGTTTACGCAAAACAGGGGCTGGAATTTCAGAAAAACGGTTCTCTGGCGATCGGAGGCAGAGTGCGCGGAGAATGGAAGCTGTACGGGGATTATTTTGTTTCGTTCACGCTGGACGGCGAGGTTTACCACGGTGCGGCGATGCCTGCCTGGATCGAACGGGATCGCAGCGTCGGGATCACGGTGTCGGCGCGCGGCGAAAACGGTTTGCCGATTTTCCTCAACCTTGCACGCTGAAAGATCATGCGGAAAACAGTCGGACTTTCTGCAATATTTTTTTGAACCGTCAGGGCGGTGTCGCCCTGACGGTTACGTGATAACTTTGGAACTTTTGCAGACTACCGAAGTTCAGCGAAAATATTTTCCCCTGCAAAGCGGCTGAAAAACAGCCGCTTTGCAGGGGAAGGGAAAAGCGTTTAAAATGTGCGGCACGGCTGCAAAACGTGAAAAGCGGACTTTCGGCAGATCCTGCCGAAAGTTGATTGAAGGAAAAGGGAAAGAGCAGAAGTTTCTGCCGCTTTCCTTTTTTAATAGTATTATATAATACGCGTGCGCGCACGCGCGACAAATTAAAGAAACGAAAAGAGTTAAAGAAATAAAAA
>QAKO01000056.1 GCA_003343765.1 Bacillota bacterium
TGCACAAGACTCGCAATGACAAGTATGAATGCCATCGTATAAAGATAATCCAACCCGAGCGGCAATAACACATAATTGTACAAAAGCCAGCAAAATACCGACGAGATCGCCATGACAAAAATAACGGCAAATCCCATTCCTGCCGCGTTCGACAGCTTCTTCGAAACTCCCAAAAACGGACATATCCCCTGATACTGCGACAAAACTATGTTCTGCGAGATCACCGCCGCAAACATGACCGATATCAACGAAACCGTCATTATGCCGCCTCCTTCATTGTCCCGACTTTACCGTCCGATAAAGGCAGGGACTCTTTTTTCATGCGCTCTTTTTTCTCGTTCACTTTCTGGATCACGAAATTGAACAACGCCATCAGGCAGCCGAACACGATAAACCCGAACGCGCTCGCTCCTACGCCTTCCATGGCAGGAAATCCGGGGATCTTTATGCCCGCAAACGATCCGCCCGCAAAAAATTCACGCACGATCCCGATCAGGCACAGCGCTGCCGTAAACCCGAGTCCCATCGACACGCCGTCCAGCATACTGTACAGCGGCTTGTTGCACGACGCAAAACTCTCCGCTCTCGCCAAAATAATACAGTTCACTACAATCAACGCAATGAACGCCTGCATCGTTGAATACAGGTCGGGCAAATACCGCCGCATCACCATCTGCACGATGATAACGAACGTCGAGATGATCACGATATAACAAGGAATCCTCACTTTGTCGGGTATCACGTTCCGCAGAAGGCTCACAAACAGGTTGGAAAAAATCAGAACAAAAGTCGTCGCGATCCCCATCGCAAACGCCTGCGACAAACTCGTCGTCATGGCGATCGTCGGACACGTCCCCAACACCAACACAAACGTCGGGTTGTTCTTCAGCAATCCGCCGAGAAGAGTTTCTTTTACTTTCTGTTTATCCATTGTTCTCTCCTCCCTCTGCCAAATTTCCGTGCAATGCTTGTGTTTGCACTTCTTGATTATTGCCGTCTATATAATACTGTACCGCCGCATTCACCGCATTCTTTACCGCCGTGGAACTCTTTGTAGCTCCGCTCACGACGTCCGTACCGAGAACATCGAGCGTTGCAACTTCCTTGCCGATAAAATTCGCATAAAATTTCGCTTCGTCCAGCTTATTCAAAAAGGTTTCCGAATTCTCGCCCACAACGATCTTATCGATCTTTCCGTCTTTTACATAAACATACAGCTGAACACTTCCGCCGTAACCGCCTTTCCCTTCCGCAAGAAACGCATGATATACGCCGTCGTCAGATACCGCATAATAAACTACGGATCCGTCCCCGTACGCTTTGCCATCTTCGTCTGTCATCTTGCTGAACGTCGCGCCCGTGTCCGCCGCAAACCGCTCATAGGTGGACTGCAAAGGATCGACATACGTCAGAATATTGAATGCTCCCAACAGGAGTCCGCTGCAAAGCGCGATCACCGCAAGAACCAGTACACATTTGAACATTGAACGAAATTTCGCTTTATCCATTTGCTCCCTCCTGCAATGCTCCCATCACTTCAAAACAACGGAGGATCATACCCTGCACAGATACATTCGTGACCGTCGCACTCGTTGTAATATCCGACGCGATCTCGTCCCGCGTCATGTCCTCGATCTCCTGTTTCGTTTTTCCTAAAAACACAGGTTTATCACAGGTGTATCCGTAAGTGCTTTCCGCAAGCGTCGTGATCGCATATACTTTATTCGTCGAAGAATCCAACGTGATCGCATATTTCAACGCTTGTTTATAATTGTATTCGGTCAGATCCGCAACGCCCGCAATGGTAAACCTGTACAGCGTTCCGCTCCGTTCCGCAAGCGTTATGTTTTCGTCCGTATACGCCAAACGCTCATAACGCGCCATGTTGTAATCGTAAAACGAAAAACACTCGAGAATCATTTCGCGCAGTTTTGTGTTTGTCTTGGTAGCCGAAAATTCACTGTCCGTCGAAAGATCCGTGTTCTGCAAAATTTCTGCGTAGGTCTTTCCCTCGAAAAAGGAAAGTTCCGCCGTATAACCCATCGTGCTCTGCGCTATGGGAACAACGTCCGTTACCGTATCCGTGTCCGCATCGACATACACTTTGTATTCCAGATTCTGCACATATCCGCCCATGATCGGCGCGCCGCCCTGAACCGTAAACACATACTCGCCGCTCAGTTTTCGGCTCACTTCCTGCACATAGGAATATACGCCGCTTTTATCGATATAGACATTGGTATAATTCGTTATCGGCACAAAGATCAACAGCATTGCCGCCAGCACGATGCAAAGCGAACGCATCGACCACTGCATCACTTGCGGCATCGGTTTCCCAGCCTTCGTCATCTGACCGAAACGCACCGGCAAAATGAATTTATCCATCATCGGTACAAACAGGTTCATGATCAGAATTGCAAGGGACGTACCCTCCGGATACGAACCAAACCGACGGATCAGCACCGTTATGACACCCAGTCCGAACGCATACAGCACACGGTTATATTTCCACTTCGGAGACGTCGCATAATCGGTCGCCATGAACACTGCCCCGAACAGCAATCCGCCCGAAAGAAGCTGCAAAAGCATTTCCTTCGCACTTCCGTAACAAACCAGAAACATCACCGCCGACGTCAAAAGATACACGACGGGAATGCGCCAGTCGATCACCCTGCGCACTCCGAGATACACCCCTCCCGCAAGAATCGCTACCTTGCACGTTTCCCCGATGCTGCCGCCGACCGTTCCGAACAGAAGCTGCAGAACATAGCCCCAATATCCGCTCACTCCCATGAAAGAACTTTGGAACGCCGCTGTGCCGCCGCTCAGATACGTAGGCGCCGTCACAATATCCGTCGAAAGAATGTTCCCGGATATATCAAAGCCGATGTATTTAGTCATCACCGAGCTATACGCCAACAATAAAAATACGCGCGCCGTCGCCGCAGGGTTCGCAAAGTTCTTGCCCAATCCGCCGAACAGCATCTTCACGATAATGATCGCAAATACGCCGCCGATGATCGGAATATACCACGGTGCGCGCGGCGGAAGATTCAGCCCGAGGATCAGCCCCGTGACCAATGCCGACAAATCAAAAGTAAAAGGTTTTTTCCGTATCAGGTTGTACAGCTGCTCCGAAAGGAAACAAGCCGACATACAGATCACGACCAGTGCCAGCGAATACAATCCGAAATACACTACCCCGCACACAAGGCAAGGGATCAGCGCGATCAGGACATCCAGCATCACTGTGCGCGTCGACGAAGAATCCAGTTTATGCGGTGAAGCCGCCACCTTATAATTGCTTATTTCTGCCATTTCAGATCTTCCTCTCCGCTATGATTTTCTTTGCCAAACGCACGCTCTGCGCCAGGAATCGCTTCGCAGGGCATACATACGAACAGCACCCGCAGGCAATGCAGGACGACGCTCCGTACCGCTTTGCTTCCGCGTAATCCTTTCTGAACAGGGCCTCTTCGATAAACGTCGGGGAAAGTCCCATCGGGCAAGCCTGTATACACCTGCCGCAGCCGATGCATACGCTCGCTACTTTGTCTTCGCATTCCGTTTCGTCCAGGAAAAGAAGACTGGATGTCGTCTTGCTCGTGCAGACTTTCAGGGAAAACACCGCTTCCCCCATCATCGGCCCGCCGCTCACGATCCTCGCACAGTCCTCTTTTGCCCCGCAGTACTTCGCTACATCCCGCAACGGCGTTCCGTTTTTCACCCACAGGTTCGACGGCGTTTCGACACATTTTCCGCTTACCGTCATCACTCTTTCGTAACAAGGCAACCCTTCTTCCACAGCACGACACACACTCAGCACCGTATGCACATTCGCGACGACCACCCCTGCATCCACGGGCAGTTTCCCTTCCGGTACCACGCGTTTCGTGCAACCGTAGATCAGCTGTTTTTCTGCGCCTTGCGGATACCTCGTGCGAAGGGCGCAAACCGTTATGTCTTTCGGACAAAGAGCTTTCAGCTTCGCGATCGCATACGGTTTGTTCTTTTCAATGCCGATCACGGCATGCTTTGCACCGCACGCCTTCATCACATACCCGACCCCGCGCAGAAATTCTTCCGCGTATTCGACCATGATACGGTAATCACAGGTGATGTACGGCTCGCATTCCGCTCCGTTCACCACCAACTCCTCCGCCCTGCCGCCGACATTGTACTTCACCGCGGCAGGAAATCCGGCACCGCCCATTCCGACGATCCCCGCTTCATCGATCCTTGCCAAAAGCTCTTCCGCCGTCGGATCCTTTAAAAGCGGAAGTTGCACGCTCTCATCGCTGTAATCATTCTCGATCAGAATATGGTCTCTTTTCTTCCCGGATGACGTGATATGCCCCACGACTCCCTTGACGATCCCCGCGACAGGCGAATAAATATTGGCGGACAATCCTTCCGCTTTCTTCGCAACCAACTGGCCGCGAAGCACCCGATCTCCCGCCGCCACGACCGGAATCGCCGGCTTCCCGATGTGCTGCGACAGCGGCAGCCATACTTTCTCCGGGTCGGGCATCTTCTTTATCTCCGCCCCCGCCGATAAATTTTTGCAGTCCTTGGGATGTACTCCCTTGTCAAATAATGTCAAAATCCGCCTCCGTCCCGACAAATTTTTTCTGTTTACCTTCCCGCGCTCGGCGTAAACTTCTCACACTCTGCGCAGACAACATTCGACGATATTGTATCACATTTTCCATATTCTGTAAAGAACTTGCAGCATTCTCACCGCGTATCCTTTCAGTTTTTTCTTTGTCTTTTTTCATCCGCCAATGCCTTCGCCCCTCCATAAAACTGATACAGCGACAAGACACATAAAAACACCCCGAATGCCATCCGCAGCGCACTCGGCGCCACCTTCTGCACAAACAGCGCACCCACCACCGACAACAGCGTCGCAGGGATCATCATCCATACCGCCCCCTTCGCATCCAGCAATCCGTTCTGCGCGTGCACCCGCAACGATAATATACTCATCGGCAGAAAAGTCAGCAGATTCACCGACTGCGCCATGTGCTGCGGTACACCGCAAAATATCGTAAGAAGCGGGATCAGAACCGTTCCGCCCCCCATACCCATTCCGCCTAAAACTCCGCCGGCAAACCCGACGATCAGCCATACCAAAAAACGCATCACGCTTCCCCTAAAACAACATTTTAAGTCCAGCCGCCAGCATCACCGCCGCAAATACCAACGTCGCCGTCGCAGGCGAGATCTTCCCCAACAGCCGCGCACCGGCAAATCCCCCCGCCAATACACCGATCCCCACCGCCAAAAATAATTCCGTCTCAAATAACCCTGCACATAAGTACACGATCGAACTCGCCAGACTCACCGGCAAAATGATCAGGATCGCCGTCGCGTGCGCGGCCAGCGGAGTCTTTTTCCCAACCGACGTCAGCAGCGGTACGACGATCATTCCGCCCCCGCCACCGAAAATTCCGTTCACCGCTCCCACCGCACAACCCGCTGCTGCCATCGCAGCATTCTGCTTCATTTTCATCCTTTTTTCTTCTTTAACTCCTCGCTTTTTTATTCAGTTTGCCCCATTTCTAAAAATTAATGAGATTTTCACCTTTTTTTTAACATTATTGCTTGCATTTCATCGGGTTTTATATTAAAATAAGATAGTACGATTTAAAATATTTCTAAATCACAACGATCAGTAAAAAGGTGTTCTATGGCTAAAAACAAACAATCAAAAAAACTGAGAATTGCGACACTTCTGCTTTCGGCGATCATGGTGGTTGCCGCCTGCTCCTTCTTTATCACCGCTTGCTCGTCATACGGTAATGAAGACGATAGTTCCACTTCGGAAACACGCACCGATACGCAGACCTTCGCAAACGGCAACTTCGAATACTTCAGCGACAGCGACGGCTCTTACCGCATCGGTTCACCCGAAAGCTGGACAAGCTCGACCGGCTCCAACAGCAGCGGCGTAAGCGCAAGCTCCTCTGTCGCCAAATCTGGTATCGTCGATACCTCCATTGATTGGACTGAGTTCGTCAACGCCTATAATACTTACAATGAGTACAAAGACGCCGATGATGAGGACAAGCCCGATCCCTACTACACCGATATCGACAACAATTACGATATCCCCGGTTGGGATCTTGCCAAGGCGGCTTCCGGCGACGAGGACCCCGCAGACGACGCTTTGAAAACTTCTGCCAAAGACCTCAACCCCGGCACGCCTTTCGCGGCTAAAGAAGCGGAAGATGAGACCAACGGCACGCACGTTCTGATGCTGCACAACTACCGTTCCAACAAAATGGGTACGGCAGCCCGCTATACCTCCTCTACCATAACATTGGCAGCCGGTACGGCGGCGGAAATCTCCGTCTGGGTCAAAACTTCCGGTCTGACATACAACGACGGTACTCCCGTCGACGGGAACCGCGGCGCGTACATCAAAATCAACAGCAACGTAGGCGGCACTTCGCAGAATCCGCTCGTTGTCCGCAACATCGACACGTCGGATATTCCCGAAACGGAAAACAACGGTTGGGAACAGTTTACTTTCTACATCAATGCGTCCCCTTATGCGACGACGACGTTCAGCGTTGAACTCGGTCTCGGTATGCAGACGGACGGAAAAGAAACCAACTACCTCGAATACGTTCAGGGCTATGCTTTCTTCGACGATCTGAAATATACCGTCATGCAGTCGGCGGACTTCGACAGCAAGATATCTTCTGTCCCCGCAGGACAGGCTCTCACGCTCAACCTCGAATTCGACAGCGATCTCGAAAAACTGGATGCGACAAAAGTTACTTCCAATTATTTCTCGATCGATCTGGATACGACCGACTTGAATGGTTTGTCCATCAACAATAACGTTACGATCGAAAATACAAAATCAGGCAAGATCACTGTTCAGAACTTGTCTTTCGCGGATGAATTGCTCGCAGATTACGACAAGGATATGAGCCGCTCGGGCCGTAAATTCACATCAGACTTTACGGAAGCCAACGGTTATGCATCGAAATTCATTAAAGATTTTGAAAAATTCAATACCCTGCCGTTTGGCGGAGCTCCCGAAGAAATTCTTGTTCTCTACAGCAGCCACGGCGCACCTTACACAGCTACTCTGGACAGTTCCAATGTCGGCGATCTGCCGTTTGAACTCGGAAAAGATGAATCCATGCTGGTTTCTTTCTGGGTCAAGACATCCGATCTGCAAAGCGGCACAGGCGCAACGATCACAGTCATTGACGGCGATAACGAAACTTCCATCGGAGCGGTAGATACCACTACCCTGACGACCGTCGACCTGGTGGACGATGAGAAAAAATCCAGCAAAGAAGAACTTGAAAAATACGAGGATATCTTCGACGGCTGGCAGCAGTGCTTCTTCTTTATCACAAACTCCACGGACGAAGAAAAAACATTCTCTTTGGAATTTTCTTACGGGCCGAAAGATTTCACGAGCAGCTCTGCCATCTCTTCTTTCATGGAAGGCTATGCGGCATTCACCGGATTCCGCTGGCAGAAACTGACTGAAGAAGAATACGCGATCAAATCTACGGGAACTTATGCAGTTGAAGTTTCCCTGACGGGAAGCGAAACTTCCGTTTCCAACACCTTTGACGATGTGGCTACAACCGATCAGACAAAGATCAAAACCGACATCGCAAATCTGAAAAACTATACGGGTGTTTATGGCGGCAGCACGTACGTCGGCGGAACGGGAACAAGCGGTATCAACGAAAACGCTTATGCAGGTGTGATCAATAAAGATTACACGACGGCAGACCGCGAAGCAGGTACCGGTTACAGCAAAGATCTCCCTTGGGTACAGACCCTTGCAAATGCTTATGACATTGATCTCACGAATGACGGAGTCTTGAATAGTGCGCTCTGGAATGCGGCATTCGGCGATGATCTGACCCAGCCCCTGCTCATTACGAACCGGGAAGCGCAGGCTTACGGCTTCTACGCGAACAGTTCGACAAACATTGCAGCTTCTTCCTTTGCGGAAATCACCGTGCGCATGAAACTCAGCGCCGGCGCAACCGCTAACGTTTACCTGATCGATAGTACGGATAAAGACTTCGGCGAGAAGAAATATACGGATACTTTGAGTTTCTCTTCCGGCATTTCTTACCGCTATGACAGCAAAGGCAACGTCGTGATCAAAGATCCGGACGACAAGGATTTCAGCTCCAAAACAGATATTCTTTTCTATAAACACAGCAACGGTTTGTGGGCAACTGCAAAAGATTATAGCGGCGATATCTGGTACGCAAACCTCGCCAACTACAAAAAAGATAAAGACGGCAATCTGATCGATTCCGATGAGAATATCGTCTATTATGCTTCCTCGGAAGACGGCGTCTACTACCGTTACAAGACGGACGACGGTAAGCTGGAAGTTAAAGTATCTGACTTCTCCAAAGCTCCTGTCGATGCAGAGAAACTTGCGCAGGCACGCATTCAGAATGCGGCAACATACGGACTCAGCAAACAGGTCAAAAATTACACGGAGGAAGTTTCCGACTGGATCTATGTCAGATTCTTTATTGCGACCGGAGATGAAAGCAAAGATTACAGGTTGGAAGTATGGTCGGGTGACCGCAGCGGCACAACGACAAACCCTGCCGGAAGCTTTGTGATCTTTGATATCGTGAGCGCAAGCTACACAGCTATGGACGGCACTCCCCTTTCGGAGAACCTTGAAAAGTATGCCGAATCGAAAGGATTTGCGGATTCTGCAGAACTTTTGAAAGATTACGAAAAGGATCCTGCAAAATATATTACCGCGGACGGAAGCAATTCGCTGGTATACTATAACTTCTCTCTCTTCGATGATGACGATTATAAGTCCTTTGACGCTGATCGTACGGATGACAGTGATCCCTATGCATCTTATGACCCGAGCAGTTATTCCAACAGCGTAGCTTATTTCACTTACAACTTCACATCTTCCTCGACTGCATACTATGATACCTATGTTAACTTCGGCACGTATGAAGTCAGCGTTGCGGCATCATCGGAAGACGATTCGACAACAGAAGATGATACAACTACGGCACCTGATTACAACGTATGGCTGCTCGCAGCATCCATCATTCTGGCCGCAGCACTCATCTTTACGTTGGTTGCCCTGCTGATCCGTAAACTGCTTGCTAACATTCGGAAAAAGAGCGTTCATAACAAACCGATGTATGACAATAAACGGAAACGCTACATCCGCAAGCTGAAACTGGAAGAAGCAGACCGCGAAGAAGATGAAGGTGATGACGTTCTTCCCGATGAAGACGAAATTTCCGAAGAGGACATCTACAAGGTAGATGACACGGATAAGACGGATTCGGATGATAAGACCGTTGAAATTTCTTCCGACGATGACAATCATGAACAACCTGTAAATTCGGACGAAGAAAACAAATAATCCAAAAAAAAAGGAAACCGCCTTTTGACAAGGCGGTTTCCTTTTTGACTGCTCGCACAGTCGCTTAAAAATTTTAACGTCTCAATCCTTTCGGATAATGATTTTTTAACGCACCTGCATTTTTTGCAAGCCCGATCGGATAGCCATGATAAGCGGCAACGCACCAACCCTGCAAATCTCTTGGCGGGAGCTCTTCCCCGTGCAAATACCGCAAAATTTGCTGATCGTCCAGGTCTGCAATTTTCGTCAGATTATTCCTGTCGGCACCCATAGCCAGCGCATGTGCTGGTTCAAACCGCTTCCCCGCGTTTTCACCCAGCAAAAGCCCTGCCCTTAATACGCGCAATCCATCC
>QAKO01000081.1 GCA_003343765.1 Bacillota bacterium
CGCGGCGGCGTTTCTTTAAGATATATTATCTTTATAAAAATTTTGCTTTAAAAGCATATTCTGAAATATGCGTTCAGCGTTCCCACCAGTTATCCGGTATATCTTTTGGTTTTTTTGGAATTATTACGGCAGGCAGTCGAAATTCATCCCCGTAAACGCACTCTCCTTTATCATTTATAAAATAGGGGCGTACGAAATAGACATATTTTTCTCCGACTTTTACGGTTGAGTCCTGAAAGCTCTGGTTTGCTTTTCCTTCAAATATCGTCGTTGTTTTGGATTTATTTTCTCGTTTTATCAGATAATTATAGTACTCTGTCTGACATAAATCGATTATAACAGCATTATTTTCAAGGCGGAGAGAGTAAGATCCGGTGATAAGATCCGAAGTCTGGTCTTTGGGGTAATTGCTTTTGCGGAATAGCTGGGTAAAGGTAGTGGCAGTCGGTTGGTTTTGAGAGGCAAGCCGCAAAACGTGATCTTTGTCATAAGCGATCTTATCAAGGGTGCAGGATACGATGTCCGGATCGTCGGTAAAATTTTTCGGGACGGCGTTTTGGTATTGTTTTTTCAGAATGAGCATGGCATAATGACAGGGAAGTCCTCCGCCTGTAATGTTTGTGAGGCCGTTATCGGCATTTCCCATCCATACGCCGACGGTGTGACGTGTTGTGTACGAAATCGTCCATGCGTCCGTGTTGCCCTTTTCTGTTCCGCTTGTTCCGGTCTTTGCGCACACTTCAAAGGGAAGTGTGTTCAGCTTTTTTGCTGTTCCGGTTTGTACGCAGCCGCGCAGCATTTTGTTGGTAAGGCAGGCGGTGTCGGAAGAAAAGACGCGCACGGGCAAGGGATCTCTTTCGTAAAGGATTTCACCGTCTTCCGATTCGATTTTTCGTATAAATGAAACGGGTGCAAACTGACCTCCGTTGGCAAGTGTTGCGTAAGCTGCGGAAAGTTCGGGAAGGGTAAAACCTTCGGTCATGCCTCCGAGTGCCAGGGAAAGATTTTTGTCGGTATCGAGAACGGGAAGATTCAGTTTTTGCAGATACGCACAGCTTTTTTCGACTCCGAGCTCATTCAAAATTTTGACGGCCGGAATGTTCAGGCTCTGTGCAAGGGCATCTTGCACGGAAACCCATCCGCAATATTTGTCGTGATAGTTTGCAGGTGTATATCCGCCGAAATCGGTTGCTTCGTCGCAAATGGGGGTGCAGGGAGAAATCAGGTTTTCTTCTATGGCAGGTGCGTAGACTGCAAGCGGTTTGACGGCAGAGCCGGGCTGTCTTCTCAGATTTCCTTCGGTTGAATAATAGGCGGATACGCCCCGTGTTTGATTGTCGCATATAATCAGACTTTTTCCGGAGCGGTCTGCGTCGGTTGTAAGCTGGCTGATATACTCCTGCATCGTCTTGTCCATATACGTGTAGATGCGAAAGCCTTCCCTGAGTTTATAAGGAGAAAAAAGCGGCAGGTTCTGAAACTCCTCATAGACCGCGTCCAGATAGCTGTCGGATGAAAAGGATGTTTCACGCGGCTGGGGAAGCGGCTGATTTTTTGCCGTTTCATATTCGCTTTCCGAGATTTTTCCCAAAGTAAACATTCTTCGCAAAACGCTGTTGCGGGCGTTCAGACATTTTTCACTGTTTGTGAAAGGCGAGTAATTATTGGGCGAGCGTATGACTGCGGCAAGCATGGCACCTTCCGGAATGGTCAGTTCGGAAGGCTCCTTGCCGAAATAAAAATCGGCGGCTTCCGAAATGCCGTAGCATGTATGTCCGAAGTAAATGGTGTTCAGATACATTTCCAGTATTTCGTCTTTGGAATATTTTTTTTCGAGTTGTCGGGTAAGTTTGATTTCTTTCAGTTTACGTGTCAGTGTTTTTTCGTTGGAAAGCTGGGTATTTTTGACAAGTTGCTGGCTGATAGTGGAGGCGCCCTGTTTAAAAGATCCGGCGCGCAGGTTGGTGAAGGCGGCGCGGATCATTCGCTTGTAGTCAAGACCGTGATGTGAATAGAAATTTTTATCTTCCGCACTGATAAAAGCGTCTTTGACGCAAGTCGGAATTTTGGCAAAGTTTACAGTTTTATGTTTTTGTGAAAAATTGATTTCGCTGACCTTATTTCCGCCGTT
The DNA here is from genome assembly GCA_003343765.1 of Bacillota bacterium. Lineage (GTDB taxonomy): Bacteria > Bacillota > Clostridia > Christensenellales > Borkfalkiaceae > Borkfalkia. The sequence goes on from QAKO01000081.1 coordinate 2,132, forward strand.
ATCTAAAATGACGGCGCAGTTTTGAGCTAAGCTGAATTTTTCGGTTTCAAGATGTGTGCCGCGCGTTGCAATAAAGTAATAAGAAGTAGCCGCAGCAGCGGATGCGAGCAGAATGCATAAGAGAATGATTGTGATTTTTGCAAAAACTTTCATATCGGAACTCCCTTATAACAGTATAGCGATTTTTGCGCAAATTATTTCCTTTTTAACAAAGTTCAAAGACTTGAAAAAAATCCTGAAAAAATGTATAATAATAAACAGGTAAATTTTTGCGAAAAAAAAGGTCTGAAATGGAAAAATACTATTGGATCACGACGTATGGCTGTCAGATGAATGTGCATGAATCGGAGAAGATAGCCGGAATCTTACGCGCGCGCGGGTACAAACAAGGCAAGAGTGAAGAGGAAGCGGACATAATTGTTTTTAATACTTGCTGTATCCGTGAAAATGCGGAAAATCATGCTTACGGAAACATCGGAGCACTGAAAAAACTGAAGAAGAGCCGTCCGTCGATGCTGATTGCGGTAGGCGGTTGTATGACGCAGCAGGCGGGAGCGGCGGAGAAACTCAGGAAGAAGTTCCCGTTTGTGGATATCGTATTCGGTACGCACAATCTGCCTGTTTTAGGAGAGTTGATCGATAAGAAGCTTTCCGGGAAGAAAGCGGTGGTGGATGTCTGGGAGAAAGAAGGCGAAGCGGATACGGAGGATATATCGTATCGTACGAGCTACCCGAATGCCTGGGTGAATATCATGTACGGGTGCAACAATTTCTGTTCCTACTGCATTGTGCCGTATGTGCGCGGCAGGGAGCGGAGTCGTGAAAGCGGCGCGATCGTGAAAGAAGTGAATGCGTTGCTGGATCAGGGTTACAAGGAAATAACGTTATTGGGACAGAATGTAAATTCATACGGGAACGACCGTGGTGACTGCACATTCTGGCAGCTTCTGAACAAGATATGCGAGCGTAAGGAAAAATTCCGTCTGCGTTTTATGACGAGCAATCCGAAAGATTTCGGAGAAGAGCTTGTGCGGACGATTGCGGACAACGAGCAGATCTGTCATCTGGTGCATTTGCCGGTGCAGGCGGGATCGGACAGGATTCTGAAGCTGATGAACCGCAAGTATACGGCGAAAGAATATCTGGAAAAGGTTGAAATGCTTCGGAAATATGTACCGGATTGTCAGTTGACGACGGATATCATGGTGGGATTTCCGACGGAAACGGAAGAAGATTTTCAGGCGACGTTGTCGCTTGTGAAGGAAGCGCGTTTTTCGACGGCGTTCACGTTTGTGTATTCGCGTCGGAGCGGAACAGTTGCCGCGGGGATGGAAGGGCAGATCCCTGAAGAAGTTCAGAAAGATCGGATCATGCGGCTTGTGGAGCTGGTGAACGTACAGACGCGCGAAATTTCTGCCGCATATCGCGGAAAGACGATCGAGGTTTTGTGTGAGGATTACGACGCAAAACGCGGGTTATATCTTGGCAGAGATGAATACGGCAGGATGGGATATTTCAAGAGTGAAACGAACAAAGTCGGAGATTTTGTGAAGCTGAAAGTAAGCGATACCTCTGGGGTATCGTTGGATTGCGAGCTTTGCGAGGATACGAAAGAATAAAGAGGAAGGAAAAGCGGATGAGCGGACTTTCGCCGATGATGCGGCATTATCTGGAAGTAAAAGAGAAATACAAGGATTGCGTGATTTTTTACCGTCTGGGTGATTTTTATGAGATGTTTTTCGAGGATGCGAAGGAGGTTTCGCAGCTTCTGGATCTGACGCTGACGGGCAGGGATTGCGGACTGGAAGAGCGGGCGCCGATGTGCGGCATACCCTTTCATGCGGCGGACACGTATATAGCGAAGCTTGTATCATTGGGGAAGAAAGTAGCGATCTGTGAGCAGTTGACGGAACCCACACCTGGGAAAGGTATGGTGGAGAGGGATGTGATCCGGGTCGTATCGGCCGGGACTCTTATCGAAGACAGTCTGCTGGACGAAAAGAAAAACAACTATATTGCCTGTGTTTATCAGGAAGAAGAAAAATGCGCGGTGGCATGGGCGGATATTACCACGGGCGAATTTTATGTCTGCGATTATGAAGGCGAACGCGCCGTGCTGGACAGCCTGGAATGTCTGAGCAGACTATCTCCCGCAGAGATCATTTGCAATGATGCGTATATAAAATCGACAAAAAACGAAAATATGTTGAGAACATTGCCTGCATTTTCCTGCTATGTACCGTGGGCATTCACGTTTCGAAAAGCGGAGGGTTGTTTATTGGGGCAACTCGGGTGCAAGACATTGGAGCCGTTCGGGCTGGTCGGGCATGAAGCGGCGGTGTCGGCGAGCGGAGCGCTTGTAGAATATTTGCGGGAAACGCAGAAGAATACATTGAAGATCATTGATTCCGTGAAATACGTGGGGGACAGCGGAGCGATGATGCTGGACGGAGCGGCCATTCGGAATCTGGAGCTTGTGAAAACGTTAGGAGACGGAAAGCGTAAGGGGTCGTTGGTCTGGCTGCTGGATAAAACGCAGACGGCGATGGGGGCTCGTCTGATGAACCGTCTGGTGTTGAATCCGTTGCAGAAAAAAGAGGATATCGAGCGCAGGCTGGAGGCGGTAAAAGAACTTTTCAATGCTACGGTGATCCGGGTCGGGATTGCGGATACGCTGAAGGGGATCCGTGATATAGAAAGGATTGCGGGAAAGATTTCGAACAACAATCTTACGCCAAGGGATTGCGAGGCTCTTGGAAAGTCTTTGGCACTGATCCCGAATCTGAAATTTCAGCTGTCCGGGTTTTGTTCAAAAGAAGTGAAGGCGATTTCGGATGCGCTGGGTGATTTTTCAATTCTGACCGATTTATTGCAGAGAGCGTTTATTGAAAATCCGCCGGTCAACGTGAAAGAGGGTGGCTATATTCGGAAGGGATACAGTGCGGAGCTGGATGAATTCCGTGATATCCGTGATAACGGAGCGCGGATGATCGGCGAGATGGAGTCTCGCGAGCGAGAAAAGACGGCTATTAAAACCCTGAAGATAAAATTTAACCGTGTATTCGGTTACATGATCGAAGTGACGAATTCGTTCAAGGACAAAGTTCCGTTCGAGTATCATCGCCGTCAGACGTTGGCGGGTGCTGAACGGTATGTAACGGACGAATTGAAGGCGGTGGAAGAAAAGATCATGACGAGTACGGAGCGGAGTCTGAGCCTGGAAGTTGAATTGTTTAACCAGATCCGCGGCGTGCTTTCGGACAATATCAGTGTATTGAAAGTGTTGTCGGGTGCTTTGGCGATGCTGGATTGTCTGACGTCTTTTGCGACGGTAGCCAAAGAGAATAATTATTGCTGTCCTGAGATTCAGGAATCGGGCGGGGTGCTGAATATTGTGGAAGGCCGTCATCCGGTCGTGGAGAAGCTGTCCAAAGATCGGTTTGTGCCGAACGATACTTTGTTGGACGGTGAGACGCAGACGATGGTGATCACCGGGCCGAACATGGCGGGAAAAAGTACTTATATGCGGCAAAATGCGCTGATCGTGTTGATGGCGCACATGGGAAGTTTTGTTCCTGCAAAGCAGGCGAAAATCCCTGTCATAGACCGTATTTTTACGCGAGTCGGGGCCAGTGATAATCTGATTTTTGATCAAAGCACTTTTATGGTAGAGATGACGGAAGTTGCGTCCATAGTTATGAATGCGACGGGAAATTCTCTGTTGATTCTGGATGAAGTCGGAAGAGGTACGAGTACTTTTGACGGTTTGTCGATTGCGTGGGCGGTGCTGGAATATCTGAGCGAACACATCAAGGCGAAGACGCTCTTTGCGACGCATTACCATGAACTGACCGAGCTGGAAGGAAAGATCGACGGCGTTAAGAATTATAAAGTAACGGTGCGGGAAGCGCCCGGCGGCATTTTGTTTTTGCGTAAGATCGTGAGGGGCGGAGCGAACAAGAGCTTTGGTATTGAAGTGGCGAAGCTTGCGGGGATTCCGAATGAAATCACGATGCGTGCCAAGCAGATTTTGAAAAAGCTGGAGAAGAACGATATTGCTCGCGGAGCGGTTGAGGAAAACAGGGAAGATTCTGGTACGGGTGAGCTGCGTGAATTAAGCGAAGCCGAGCGTATTCTGCTTCGCACGGATATGAACAATATCACGCCGATGCAGGCATTCAATCTTCTTTCGGAATTGAGCGAAAAAGTTAAGGAAAGCAACGGGAAGGAATAAAAGGTTTGCGCGGTTGCAGGGCTGCTTGCGCAAGGCAAGTTTATTCGGAATGAAAGGAAAGGGATATGGCAAAAATCAACATTCTTGACAGCGGAGTATATAACCGTATTGCGGCGGGCGAAGTAGTGGACAGACCCTACTCGGTCGTGAAAGAGTTTGTGGAAAACAGTCTGGATGCGGGGGCAAAAAATATTACGGTTACGATCGAACGCGGCGGGAAAGATCTGATCAGTGTATCGGACGACGGAAGCGGTATTGAAAAAGACGACTTGCGCGCAGCGTTCATGCCGCACGCAACGAGTAAGATTGCCAAGGCGGAAGATCTTGATAATATACATACGCTTGGATTTCGCGGTGAGGCGCTGGCGAGTATTGCGTCTGTCAGCAATGCAACGGTTCGTTCCCGTGCTGCGGGAGCGGCTGAAGCGTATGAACTGACGTGTTCGGGCGGAAAATTGGGAGACGTGCAGCCCTGTGCTTTGGGCAACGGTACCGAAATGACGGCGGAGAGTTTGTTTTACAATACGCCGGTACGCGCAAAATTTCTTAAGACGGATAAAGGGGAGGAAAGCGAGATCACAAATTTTGTGTCGCGGTTTATTTTAGGTAATCCTTCCGTTGCATTCCGCTATTTTGCAGACGGAAAACTTGTTTTGCAGTCTTACGGCGGCGGGCTGGATGAAGCGGTTGCGGCAGTATACGGTGGTTCAGTCATCGGTGAGTGCTATAAGATCGATGCGACCAAGCATGGGGTGCGCATACGCGGATATCTTGGGAAGCCTTCCTTTACAAAGGCAAACCGCACCTATCAGAATACTTTTGTGAACGGAAGGTACGTTGTAAACAATACGATCGGTTCGGCGGTGATGAATGCATACGGCAGTTATCTGATGAAGCGCCAGTACCCGTTTTATATTTTGTTTATCGATGTACCGTCGGAAGTGGTGGATGTGAATGTCCACCCCAATAAAGCGAATGTGCGCTTTGAAAACAACCAGGTTATTTACGGAAGTATTTATTCTGTCATTTCCGCAGCTCTGGACGGAAATGCGAGTGCTTTGGAGTTTGTTGTGGACGGCGGTTCGCCGATGCCGGGTTCAGAAACTATAAAAACCGAAACGGCGAAGACAGAAGCGGGAACGCCGAACATTTTGCATCAGGAAAAGGGTATGCAAAGTGCGGGACGAACAGTCGATGCGTCAAATGGTGTAAATTTATTTCCGAAACGCAGTATTCAAACGACAGGAACAGACAGATCATCGGCAAAATCTGATAACGTATCCAATGCTGATTTTTATAGTGAATTTATTAAAAATCGTCAAAATCAGAGTACTATGTCTGATATAAAAGCGCAAAAACAGGGCGATTTCAGTAAGGAATACAACGTAGCACAAATCAGAAAAGATTTCGGGATTGCCCCGCAGACGGAAAAAATCGTTTTTCATGACAGCGGGAAAGCTGTTGTTTCGGAAGAAAAAAACAAACCTTATGAGGCACCTGCTGAGCGGACGAATTCGGGCGGGAACGATCAGAATTCCGAATCTTCTGCGGATGTGTTTTCTGAAAATAAGCGATATCTGGAAGCATTGGAGCAGAAAGCGAAACAGCAGAAAATCATTTTTGAAAATGCAGTTTTTAAGGGGTGTCTTTTTAATACATATTTGCTGTATGAAGAGGGCGACAATGTTTATATCATTGATCAGCATGCGGCGCATGAGAGATTGATTTTCAATCGTCTGAAAGAAGAAATGGAAGCAAGGACGGTTGTGCGTCAGCCGATGCTTGTTCCGTATGTGTTGAATCTGAACCGTGAAGAGTTTGATTTCTTGTCGGAGAACGCCAAGACGCTGGAAGAGATCGGGTTTGAAATCGAAGAATTCGGGGCGAACTGTTTTAAGGTTTCGGCAGTGCCTTTGGATCTGCAGGATATAGATATCGGCGGATTTTTTACGGAAGTATTGCGGGAAGTAGGGACGTTGCGCGGTATACGCTTGTCGGAAATTTTGCGGGATAAGCTGGCGATGGCGGCGTGCAAGCATGCGGTGAAAGGCGGAATGTCTTTGAGTGATACGGAAAAGGACAAACTTTTTGAAATGCTTCACGGAGATATGGGATTGAAATGTCCGCACGGCAGACCGATAGCCGTAAAACTGACGAAAACAGAAATTGAAAAAATGTTTAAAAGGATCGT
>QAKO01000113.1 GCA_003343765.1 Bacillota bacterium
CTTGTCATCATCTTGCCGGGTTTTGCAGGAAGATAATTTCTCAGAAAATTCCGAAAATTCCGTTCGCCTATAAAACAGATACCCGTACTGTCCTTTTTGGCGGCCGTCGAAAGCCCGTACTTTTCCGCAATTTCGCGCACCTGCGGCTTGCATATGCCGCCCAACGGAAACAATACGTTTTCAAACTGCGGCTGTGTCACCTGATTGAGAAAATACGTCTGGTCTTTGTTCTCGTCGACTGCCTTAAGAAGAAAATGCCTGCCGTTTTCATGGCGGATGCCGCAATAATGCCCCGTTGCGATGAAATCCGCACCCAAAGCCAGGGCGTAATCCCTGAACGGCCCGAATTTGATCTCCCGATTGCACAAAACATCCGGGTTCGGCGTCCTGCCCGCTTCGTATTCCTTTAAAAAATAAGAAAATACCCGATCGGCATACTCCTTTGCAAAATTTACCGTATAATACGGGATCCCGATTTTGTTACACACGCGCTTTACGTCTTCATAATCCGCTTCCGCCGTGCAACACCCATTTTCACCTTCCTCTTCCCAGTTCACCATGTACAGCCCGATCACATCATATCCCTGCTCTTTCAGCAACAACGCCGCCACAGAACTGTCCACACCGCCGCTCATTCCTACTGCTACCGTCTTCCGTTTTTCCACGCATTTCACCGTCTTTCTTTAAATTTATGATATTATACTCTCCGCCCGCACTCTCTGTCAAATAAAAAGAGCGGGGACAACCCCGCTCTTTCACAGGCTTTGCCTGCTTTTCTCTTTTTTCGATCTTTTTCCGCATTAAATCACACATTCCGAACGTCTCAGTCCTTTATGTGCGAAATATAGGACAAGGCACAATCCACACAGCCGTCTACGCCGATCAGTCCGCTGTCCAGGCACAGATGATGGTTCTCCGCCATCCCCCATTTCTGATCGGTATAATATTCGTAATACTTTTTGCGCTTTTTATCCGTCGCCTTGATATGATCTTCCATCTTTTCCGGTGCAACACCCGTATCCATGGCCAGTTTGCGCGCCACTCTCTTTTCCAAAGGCGCATGAATGTAGATCTTTACACTGTCTTCCACGATCACATCCGAACACCTTCCGATCAGCACGCAAGGGCCTTCCTTCGCCAGTCTCTTGATCAGATTGGATTGCGCAATATAGATCTGATCTGTCATAGGCATCTGATAATACGAATACAGCGTCCGCGAAAAAAGTCCCGGAGCGCTCTCTTCATAATGCTTCATAAATTCAGGGGAAAGATTGCTGTCCTCCGCCGCCATCGAGATGAGATCTTTATCGTAAAAAGGAATTTTTAATTCGTGCGCAAGTTTAATGCCGAATTCCCTGCCGCCGCTTCCGAACTGACGGCTGACTGTTATAACTTTATTCATAAGAACCTCCTTCGCTGAGCATCTGCTTCGCTTCTATATTTATTAAACCGCAATTTTGACGATTTGTCAATAGTTCCGCAAAATTTTTAATCCTCTTCGTCTGTTTTTTCCGCTTATCCCCTATTTTTCCTTCCCGATCCGACTGTCCGAAATCAGAATAAAATACAGCCTATCCGGCTTTATATTTCAAAAAAACGAACCGATTTGCAAGATTACTTCAAAAGGCAGGACGCCCCGTCGCATTTACCCCGGGGCGTCCTGCCTTATTATTTAAAAAATGAAAAATCATGCCACAAACAGCCATACGTAATAGGCGATAAATCCCGCAAGCAGAATTGCTCCGCCGACTTTTCCGAGCGTGTGTTTTTTCCAAAACGAAAGGACGTACAGCAAAACCGCCGCCGCAAGCGCCACCACCGCGTCGATCAGGTTTGCCTGCGTAAACGTCAAAGGATAAACCAGCGACGCTACCCCCGCGACGATAAAGATATTGAAAATATTGCTTCCGATAATATTCCCGACTGCGATATCCGTTTCGCCCTTGCACGCCGCCACGACAGAAGTGACAAGTTCGGGCAAAGACGTTCCGACCGCCACGATCGTAAGACCTATGATGCGCTCCGAAAGCCCCGCCGCAACGGCGATCTCCCGTGCGGCATCGACAAGCAAAGTCCCACCGCCCACAACCATAGCAAGCCCCACAACCAAAAGAATCACCAAAAACCAGGCCCTTTCCTGCATCTTTTCCATCCAGCGCGATACCGCACCGCCTTTCTTTTCGGCCGATTGCTTTTCCGTGATCGTGATCACTTCCGCCTTTCCGATCTCTTCCTTTTCCGCAACTTCCTCTTGCAGAACCGATTCAGGTTTGCTCGGCTCTCCGGGGAGCGTGGTAAGCGTTTCGCTCAAAGGCTGCAGACTTTTCTGTTCACGGAATGCATTGCGGAACAAAAGATACATATAAATCGAAAAAACCACAAGCAACACGATCCCGTCGTACCAGGAAAGCGACTTTCCCCAATACCCGAGACCGATCAGCAAGACGCTCGCCAGCAGCAATACGGGGAAATCCAGCTTCAACGATATCTTCTGTACAGGCAGATCATGTACCAGGGCGGATACGCCCAAAATAAGAAGAATATTCGCAATGTTGCTGCCGACGACATTCCCGATCGAAATATCCGTCGAATGCTGCACCGCGGAAGTCACCGATACCGCAAGTTCGGGAGCACTCGTCCCGAACGCCACGATCGTAAGACCTATCACCAAAGGCGAAATGCGGCATTTCTTTGCTATCCCCGCTCCGCCGTCCACAAACCAGTCCGCTCCTTTTACCAAAAGCGCGAGCCCCAGAACCAGTAAAAAAATCTGTAACGCAAGCATCTCTTCTTTTCCTATGTATATAAGTTTTGACGTTCTCCGTGTATTGTAAACATTTTCACAAAAAAAGTCAAGGGAGCAGCCATACTTCTCGCCGCTCCCTTTGACAATTCTTTAATTCCCGCATTCAATGGATATTTCATTGAACAGCGCCAGCAGATCATCCACTTTCTTCTTCGCTTTCTCATCCCCTGCGACATCCAGTACGATATGCCCCTTGTCAAACATACAAAGGCGCGTCCCGTACTCTTCCGCAAACCGCAGATTGTGCGTTACCATCAGCGTCGTTATCTTCTTTTCCCGCACGATCCGATCTGTCAGAACCATCGTCTGCTCCGCCGTTTTCGGATCCAGCGCCGCCGTATGCTCGTCCAGAAGCAGAATCCTGATCGGCGTCATCGTCGCGATCAACAGCGTCAGAACCTGACGCTGTCCTCCCGACAGCGCACCCACGGGCGTGTTCATTCTGTCCTCCAATCCGAGTCCCAAAGGATACAGCATATCCCTGTACGCGTTCACGCGCTTTTTGTTCAGCCCCGACGTCAGTCCGTACGCCTTGCCCTTGTTTTCCGCGATCGCCATGTTCTCCGCAATCGTCATGCTGTTCGCCGTGCCGCTGGAAGGATTCTGAAAAACCCTGCCGATCTTCCGCGCCCGTATAAATTCCTTCTGTACGGTAATGTCTTCACCGCCCAAAAGAATTTTCCCCGCATCGGGCTGCAACGTTCCGCTCACCAGGTTCAGAAGAGTCGTCTTTCCCGAACCGTTGCTCCCTACGATCGATACAAACTCGCCGTCTTGCACATTAAAATCAAAATCCTTAAACAAAACCGACTCATCCGGCGTTCCGCGGTTAAAACGCTTTTCGATCTTCTGAAGTTCAAGCATCGCTCTTTCCTCCTTCCTGCCGCGAACGGCGAGGTCTGACAAGCCCCTTCAGACTTCTCCCGATCAGTCCGCTGTCAAACACCAATACCAATACGAACAGCACCGCCACGATAAGTTTGGTATAATCGCTCCCCAACACCAACAGGGCCGCCGTCAGAATTGCATAATACAGCACCGCCCCGATCACTACCCCCGTCGTATTCGCCATCACGCGGATATGCTTTGCGATCACACACCCGATGATCACACACGCAAGCGCGATCACTACCGTTCCCGTACCCATGCTGGAATTGTAAACGGATCCGTTCTGGCAATAAAAACTACCCGCAAATCCCACCAGTCCGTTCGCGATGGCAAGCCCCAGCATTTTATAATTGTCCGTATTCCTGCCCATCTGCGTTACCAGCTGCGGATTGTCCCCCGTCGCCCGAAGCATGAAACCGCTCTTCGTCTTTAAAAACAGATCCAGCAGTACTTTGCACAACACAACAAATAAAAATACAAACAATACCGCAACATAATTCGCCGCCGTTCTCGGAAGAGAATCCAGCATCGAGTTGTGCAAAAGCGTATCGATCTGCGAAAAAGCTACCTGCGCTCCGCCCGCGATCAGATAATTCACCGAAAGCAATGCCGTCATCGTGATGATCCCGGACAAAAGTCCGTTTATCTTCAGCTTGACATGCAAAAGCCCCGTAACAAACCCTGCAACCGCTCCCGCCGCAAACGCAGCTACCATCCCGATATACCACGGGCATCCGTTCACCAGAAGCACCGAAAATACCACTCCGCCCAACGGAAAACTGCCGTCTACCGTAAGATCCGGAAAATCCAATATCTTATATGTGATATAGACTCCTAATCCTACGATCGCATAGATAAACCCCATCTGCAGAATGGTACTCATCTGATTGAGAAAAAACATAACCTCTCCTTTTTCCTTTCCTCACTTTATGCCGCCGTATCGTTTGCGTTTGCATACTCCGCAGGAAGCGTAAAACCGAATTCTTCGCAAGCCGAAGAATTATAATCCACCGAATAACCGTCTTCGATCGTCTCAAATTTGAATTCACCCGAAATAGGCGTGCCGTCCAGAATATCTGCGATCATTCCGCCTGTAACCTCCCCAAGCGCAAAATAATCCAACGAACAGCTCGCAATACACCCGAGCTTTACCTGCTCGATCTCACTGCCGAACACAGGCTTCCCTGCCGTTTTTGCCTTATCCAACACCGTCGCGAGGTTGTTGACGACATTATTGTCCGTAAGGTTATTCAGACAATCCACTTTCCCGAGCAGTACGCTCGCTGCCGAAGGAATATCTTCCGCCGTGTCCACAGACTGCGCAATAATCTCTATATTGTACGCAGATGCCTGCGACTCGAACTCCGCGATCTGCGACACCGAATTCGCTTCCGATTTCGTATATAAAATCCCGACTTTCACCGCTTCCGTACGATCGGGTTCTTTTTCTTTATAAAAATCCGAAATCAGTTTCAGCTGACCTGCTACGGGAAGTTTGTCCGATGTGCCTGTAACATTGTTAAAAAGGGAAAAATCGGCGCTCTCCGCCAAAGGATCGGATACCGCCGTAAATACGACAGGCACGCTCCCGCGCGACTGCGATGCCAGCGCGTAAGCCGAAGGCGTTGCGATCCCTACCGCTACGGCAGGCGCACGGTTGATCAGCGTGGAAGCATACGTCGTATTGTCTGCATCCACACCCTTTGCATTATAATAGACGATGTTGATTTTCTCTTCCGTGTAACCACGTTCTTTAAGACCCGACAAAATACCGTCATAACAATTTGTAAGCGATCCGTGCTCCGCATACTGCAAGACGCCGATCACCGTCCTTTGATCGCACCCGACAAACATAACTGTGCCAACGCACCCGATCAGCAAACTCAAAACTACCGTCAAGATCTTTTTCATAACCTTATCTCCGTTTTTTGAAATAAAAAAACACGGCGCTTCCGTTCGGGACGAAAGTACCGTGTTGCCACCCGATTTTACGACCGCTTTTTTGCCGCCGCCTCTTTGCAGATACGCTTTTGTGAATCCAACATCCACATAAGTTATATCCCCTTTCTGTAACGCGAAAGACGCGTCATCCGCTACCCTTGCACTTTCACAAGCTCGAAGATGCCCTCGACAGTCCATTCACCTGACCGCAACCGCTTTTTCACACCAACCAAAAGCTCTCTGAACATTGCAATGCCAAACTACTCTTCTGTCTCATCGGTTTTTCTATACTATACCACGACATTCCGAAGATGTCAAACATTTCGGACTGAATTTTTTTAACAATTTTAAACGCGGACAACCTCCCGGTTGCCCGCGTTTGCATACTTCCCCGATTTTTACAGGGCGCGCCGCCTTTGAACAGCACTTTCAAAATTTAAGCCTGTTCAAACTGATCTTTGCCTACGCCGCAAAGCGGGCATGTGAAATCTTCGGGAATATCTTCCCATTTCGTGCCGGGTGCGATCCCGTTATCCGGATCACCCGTCGCTTCGTCGTATTCATAACCGCACACTGCGCATACATATTTTGCCATGATCTTTTATCTCCTTTTTTTCTGTTATTCTTATTATAGCAGATTTTCCGACAATTACAAGCGTTTTCCCAAATTTTTATTTGCTGCCCGTCGATCCGAATCCGCCTTCTCCGCGAACCGTGTCGGAAAGCTCGTCCGTTTCTTCAAACTGCGCAAACACATAGGGCATGATCACAAGCTGCGCCACCCTTTCGAACGGCTCGATGCTCTGCTCGTAACGGCTGTGATTATGCAGCGCAATGCGGATCTCGCCGCGATAATCGCTGTCGATAACGCCCACTTTATTCGCAGGAGCCAACCCCTTCTTGGTCGCCAGCCCGCTCCGCGCGTAAATCAATCCGACATACCCTTCCGGGATCTCCGCCGCAAGTCCCGTATGAACGATCGCCGTATCATGCGGCGCAATCCGTATCGCATGCTCGCACAACGCATACAAGTCTGCCCCCGCAGCATTCTCGCTCCCGTATACAGGCAATTTCGCCTCCGGCAGCAGCTTCTTTACTTTCAATCTGATTTTTGTCACCAGGATTTCCCCCTTTTTATTTCAAATCATAATTTCCGTCTTTCCATAAACGTATCTGCTTGTCCTGCAATGTCCTCTTTACGTCTATGATCCGCTGATTCGATGATCCTCGAAACCGAAGTTTCAGATCTTTCAGGCTTTCCACAAACTCCCCGTCCACCAGTATATCGAGCATCGACAGCATCTCATCCGTCACTTCGCAATAGGCTTTTCCGCCGACAACAAGATCACGATCTAACGTATATCCGCTGTAGCACCAAACCGTTTTTTTGGGGTACGTATCACGAAATTTGCGCAAAAGCGTCACCAATACCCGTTGATTGCAAGGTTCAAACGGCTCACCGCCCAGAAGCGATAACCCCGCAATGTAATCGTGCGACAACGCCTGCAGGATTTCCTTTTCTGTCTCTTCCGTGTAAGGTTTGCCGTACGCGAAATCCCACGCTTCCGCATTGAAACACCCTTTGCACCTGTGCGTACAACCGCTCACAAACAAAGAAACCCGAACCCCGATACCGTTCGCCACGTCATACTTTTTTATATTCGCGTAATTCATTCTTCCTGCCCAGGCCTCCTTTCCCCGCTCTTTTGCAGAAAAAGTTCCTGTGCAGCGTCTGCGCTTCCCGCGCAGACGCTGCACACTCGTTTTTTACAAATGAAGCACGCGCGCTTTGATCTCTTTCGTCTTGCCCAGATTCCAGAAATTTTCGCCCAGATATCCGCAGGTACGGCGCGTTACATTCATCTTTTTATGATCCTTGTTATGACAATTCGGGCATTCCCATTCATTGTCGTCATTGATGATGATCTCACCGTCATACCCGCACACGTGACAATAATCGCTCTTTGTATTGAACTCCGCGTACTGAATGTTGTCGTAAATAAAACGCACGATCTCCTGCATCGCTTCCAGATTGTTCTGCATATTCGGTATTTCCACATACGAAATACATCCGCCCGAAGAGATCTTCTGGAATTGCGCTTCAAAGGAGAATTTCGAGAACGCATCGATATGCTCGCGCACGTCCACATGGTATGAATTCGTGTAATACCCTTTGTCCGTAACGTCTTTAATCGTACCGAATCTCTCTTTGTCGATCCGCGCAAACCGATAGCACAACGATTCCGCCGGCGTACCGTACAAAGCAAAACCGAGTCCCGTCTCTTTCTTCCATTCATCCGTCTTGTCACGCATATGCTGCATGACGCGCACGGCAAACTCTTCTCCTTCCGGTTCCGTCTGCGAAACACCCTTCATCAGTTTCGTTACTTCGTACAGCCCGATATATCCGAGCGACAAAGTACTGTAACCGTTGAAGAGAAGTTTGTCGATCACTTCTCCCTTTTCCAGGCGCGCGATCGCTCCGTACTGCCAGTGGATCGGGCTGACGTCCGATTTTGTGCCCAGCAAAGCACGGTGGCGAACCATCAGCGCTTCACGGCAAAGTTCCAGTCTTTCGTCAAAAAGCTCCCAAAATTTCTTCTCGTCGCCCTTCGCCAGGATTCCGATCTGAGGAAGATTAATGGACACCACGCCCTGATTGAATCTGCCTTCAAATTTATAATTCCCGTTTTCATCCTTCCAGGGCGAAAGGAATGAACGGCACCCCATCGGACTGAATACGTTGCCTTCATAAATTTCACGCATTTTCTTTGCGGAAATATAATCGGGATACAGCCGCTTGGATGAACACTTCACCGCAAATTCCGTAATATAATCGTATTTTCCGCCTTTGAGACAGTTGATCTCATCCAGAACATACACCAGTTTCGGGAACGCGGGCGTCACATACACACCCTTCTCGTTCTTGATCCCTTCATAACGCTGCCGCAGGATCTCCATGATGATCTGTGCATTCTCTTCCAGATATTCGTCATCTTTATCCAGATATAAGAACAGCGTCACAAACGGGGACTGCCCGTTCGTGGTCATCAGCGTATTGATCTGATACTGGATCGTCTGTACGCCGCTGCGCAACTCATCGCGGATCCGATCCTCCACCAGCTTTTTGATCTCGGCATCGCCCAGTTCGGGGCAGGCTTCGCGGAAATGCTTTTCGAATTTCTCGCGGCTCTTGCGCAGATATTTGCCTAAATGCCGTATATCCACCGACTGACCGCCGTACTGCGAACACGCTACCGCCGCAATGATCTGCGTCACAACCGTGCACGCAACCTGGAAACTTTTCGGACTCTCGATCAGTTTTCCGTTCATAACCGTGCCGTTGTCCAGCATGTCCCCGATATTGATCAGGCAGCAGTTGAAAATCGGCTGTATAAAATAGTCGGCATCATGGAAATGCAGGATCCCTTCATCATGCGCCTTGGAAATCTTCTCGGGCAATAAAATACGGCGCGTAAGGTCTTTCGAAACTTCCCCTGCGATCAGGTCGCGCTGCGTCGCCGCCGCCAACGCGTTCTTGTTGGAATTTTCTTCCATTACATCCTTGTTCGAATTATGGATCAGGCTCAGGATCGCTTCGTCCGTCGTGTTCGCCTTGCGCACCAACGCACGGTTGTAGCGATAAATTATATAGGTCTTCGCAAGTTCGTAATGCCCCTGCTCCATCAGCTTCTCTTCGATCAGATCCTGAATGTCCTCAACCAGCATCCTCTTTTTCTTTTTGCTTTCGATGCTTTCAAGGATCTCCTCAATCTCTTCACCCGTCGCTCTCTGCGACGCCGAAGACATCTCCGCATTCGCTTTGCCGATCGCAATCGCTATTTTTGCCCTGTCGTATTCTGCAACGGCACCGTCTCTTTTGATTACCTGCATTACACTAAACCCCTTCTTTTTTGAATTCCTAAATATTATATCACGTTTCATAAAAAAAACTGCCGCTTTTGCAACAGTTTTCATAAAAACACTATATCTTGTATATTTTGCACAAATTTTGATTCAATATGTAGAATTTTTCTCATTACCCCATCAAAGTTGATTTTCTGAAAAACTCCCGATCATAACCCTCCGCCCCGTACCACTCCGAACGGAAGAACACTGAATGCATGTGCCTCTATGGAGATCGTGATCGTTTCGCCGCGCGTCACTTTGAGACGAACGTCGCCGGCAAGTTCAAAATATTCGCCGAGCGTCCTTGCCAGATCTTGCGCTATGACTTCGCGGCATTCCTCGGTCAAAGGCTGTGTTTCGCGTTCCAGGACAAGCCGCGTCCTCAACGCATGATCTCTTAGTCTTCTCATAATTTCCTCCTGTCGGCTATAAAACGTTCTGTTTTGCACAAACTCAAGCATATGAAAGCAATTTCCGCGCGGATGGAATCCGCTTACAACCTGGCACTGTTGTTTTATCTGCTTTCCTTTTTCGGCTGGTGCGGAGAAACAATCCTCTTTCTGAATATATGGGGACGCATCCTCGACCGAGGATTTCTCACACTTCCCCTCTGCCCCATCTACGGAAGCACGGTCATCCTGACTTATGCGTTATTCGGAACTCCGCAGGACGGCCGACTGAGATCCCTGTTCCAACGTACCGCAGATCTCCCCGCCGAACGCAGGGTCTGCCTGAAAATTCTTTTATATTTTCTCTACTTTCTGCTTGTGATGATTCCGCCGACCGCTTTGGAACTTTTTGTCGGCATTGTATTTTCCAGAGGCCTGAACAATCCGCTCTGGGACTACGGTTACCATACTTTCCAGCTCTGGGGAAGTATCTGCGTAAGCCAGACTCTGCTTTGGGGATTGCTTCTGACCGTCGGAATGTCGCTGCTTTGGAAACCGCTCTATACGCTCGCAGACCGCGTGCCTGTCCGCGCAAAACAAAGAATCGTCCGGATCCTGACCGCCCTCGTCGTTCTGGACTTTATCGTCAATTTTATTTTTCTTCTGACCCAGGGTCATGCCATGCATTTGTACGGAATTGAAAAGAACGTATTCTAAAAATTTTTACAAAATCGTTTGAATTTTTAATGTTTGCCGCGAAAAAAACATACCGCCGCGGCGTCTTGCCGTTACAGGCTTTTCTTCAATGAACGGCGGATACTGCCGAAAAATCCGTTGTATTTTCCCGTTGCATTGTACAGCTTGCGCGTCCCTTTCTGAAGATTTGCCGCCAGCATTTTGAATGCTTTCTGCGCGCTTCCCTGACGTTCTCCCAAAAACACCCCGTCTTCCTGCGGAATAATTCCGATCAACGGGATTTTCAGGATTTCCGCTATCTCGCCGGGCGACAAAATTTCTCCGTCCGCGACAAGATCGCCTCGCACCATATTTACTACAAGATCCACACTTTTCAGACGATAACTTTTCAGAACGGATATGACTTTGTCTGCATCACGCAAGGACGATACATGCGGCGTGGTAACGACAAGCGCCTCGTTCGCTGCCGCAACCGCGCGATGAAATCCGCCGCCGATCCCCGCAGGACAATCGATCAAAATATAATCGTAACGCGGAGCCAGCGAATCCAGCACCAGCCGCACCGCCTGCGGCGATATGTATTTATTCGGGTCTGTATGATTGGACGCCATCAGAAACAGATTCGGGAACTCCGGATGACGCAAAAGCGCCTGCGCAGCACGGCACCTGCCTTCGATCACGTCCACAATATCGTACGCAACAGACTCTTCCACTCCGCAGACCACATCTATATT
>QAKO01000085.1 GCA_003343765.1 Bacillota bacterium
CCCCTGTTTTTGCATAAATTTTTACCTTTTTGTTAAAAACTAAATAAACAGTTTTTTGTAATGTTTCTATGTCTTGCCGTATGCCCGATGCTCCCCTGAAAATAGTTTTTTTATGATCCGAACCAGACATTTTTGCCAAATTTACAAAGTATTTGTCTTATCCACAGCATTCCGCCAATATTTTCTTAAAAAATGCTGTTTTCTGCTCCATACTGCGTATCTTGACATTTTTTAAACCTTGCGATATACTTTTTTATATCCGGTTATCCACAATATAGGCACAAATTGTTGATTGCTTGCTTGTTTATTTGCAAAAACCAGACTTTTTTCAATTCTTGTCAGCCGATACGGAAAAAAACAACGAAAAACACAAGGCTCTCATTTTGCTTTCAAACAGTCTTTGCTCTTCGGAGAAATTTTTCGTAAAATCTGCGGCTTTTACAAACCTGCAATCATTTTTCATTTAAAACAGACCCGAAACAATATAAAAAAATCGAATAATTAATTACAATTTGAAATTTTTTAATCGAGAAGATAAAAAACGATCGATAACAAAATCAGAAAAATGTTTTATGAACGAGTAATATTTTAAAAAAAGCGGCTTATTAAAGGAAAGCGGAAAAAAGGAGATGGATTTTCATGGAAGACATAAAAAAGGCAGTCGGGCAACAGCGCGCATTTTTTGCTACGGGGAGGACGTTGGACATATCGTATCGGAAAGCGGCATTGGAGGCTTTGCGGGACGCGATCAAAGCAAACAGAGGCGAAATCATTCAGGCTCTGTATGAAGATCTGGGAAAGAGCGAAAGTGAAACAGTGATGGCGGAGCTTGGGATCGTACACGAAGAGATCGGTTATTTACTGAAAAATTTACATCGTTTTACGAAACTGCAGAGAGTGAAAAGCACGCTTTCGCAATTTCCTGCGAAGTGTTTTACTCTGGCGTCGCCGTACGGATGCACGCTGATCATGAGTCCGTGGAATTACCCGTTTCAGCTGACGCTTTGCCCGTTAGCGGACTGTATTGCGGCGGGGAATTGCGCGATCGTGAAGCCGAGTGCCTATGCGCCGTCGACAGCCGAACTGATCAAAAAAATGATAGCCGAGACTTTTGCGCCCGAATACGTTACGGTAGTAACGGGGGGCAGGGCAGAAAACACGGCGCTATTGGAACAAAAATACGATATGATTTTTTTCACGGGCGGAAAGCTGACGGGAACTTTGGTAGCGGAGAAGGCGGCACGTACTCTTACGCCCACGGTATTAGAACTGGGCGGAAAAAGTCCCTGTATTGTCGATATAGACGCGGATCTTCCGCGGGCGGCGCGGCGCATTGTATTCGGGAAACTTCTGAATGCCGGGCAGACCTGTGTTGCGCCCGATTATCTGCTTGTACACGAAAAGATCAAAGCGGCGTTTTCAGAACTTCTGAAAGAAGAATTTGTCCGCCAGAGCGGCGAAAACGCGCTGGAAAACGAAAATTATCCGCACATTATCAATGCGAAACATTTTGAAAGGGTGAAGGGACTGATCACGCCCGAAAAAGTTATTTTCGGCGGAGATTTTGACGGCGAAACGCGCAAGATCCAGCCGACGATCCTGGACAACGCATCTTTCTCCGATCCTGCCATGCAGGAAGAAATTTTCGGTCCCGTACTGCCCGTGCTGACTTTTTCCGATTTTGACGGAGCAAAGGAGATGATCGCGAAAAATCCCACGCCTCTCGCGCTGTATTATTTCGGAAAACGCAACGAAAACCGCGCGCTGACTGAAATTTCTTTCGGCGGCGGATGCGTCAACGATACGATCCTGCATCTGGCAACTCCGCATATGGGATTCGGCGGCGTCGGCGAAAGCGGCATGGGCGCATACCACGGCGAACGCGGATTTCTCGCTTTTTCCCATGTCAAAAGCATTCTCAAAAAGGGTAAGATCGAACTTTCCCTGCGGTATGCCCCGTATACCGAAAAAAAGAAGCGCGCTCTGCGTCGCTATTTGGGTTGAGTTTCATTCGCGAAAATCCCTTTTTCATACAGACTTTTCTGCGTTTTCAAAAAGCCGCCTGCGGTTTTATCCTATCGGAATTTCTGCCTTACTCTGCCGCGACCCGATCTCAAAATAAACCAACAGACCGCTTTTTTCAAAACAAAAGAGCCGCCGCAGGCAAATTTTTTTGCCTGCGGCGGCTGTTATTTTTCAACGCCTTTACACTTTCAACGCGATAACTGCGTCCGTTCTGTTCTTGATTTTTCTTTTCCTGCGGATCGGTAAAGCCGATCCGTATTCTTTGTTCAAAAGAAGGTCGTTGCGGCTGAAAATCGGATAAATTTAACTTATTCGCGGGAAACGCGCGTGCCGCAATAGGGGCAAACCGTTTCCGTGCCGCGGAAGGTGACTTTTGCACCGCAGGCAGGACATTCGCGGGTAAACTCGCGCTCTCCGAGCGCCTTGTTTTCGTTCAGGGCGATCCTGTCCGCTTCGCGCCGATAGCCCGTTATGTACTGTTTTTTAAACAGCACGTCGATTTTTCCGCGCACTTCTTTTTCCGACATTCCAAGCTGAGCAGCCAGTTCGGAAAAGGTATAAAGATGTTCCTTTTCGATGGCATCCACGATGCGGACGTATTCTTTCTTTCCGGCGAACGCGACCCAACCGATCGGGCATCCGTAAAAGCCGCAGACAAGGCAGGCGATCCCGATCGCCCACATGGCAGGCTGGGCGATTCCCAAGCCCACGCCGAGCAAAACGCCCCCGACAGGGAACAAGAATGTCAGGAACATCGCCAGAATAAATGCTTTTCTCACCGATGCATAAATAGGCTGCATACATCTCTCCTTTTCGGAAACATAACGCTGCCGCTATTTCCGATTGTTTCCAGTATAATAAAAATTTACAATTTTGTCAACGGTACGCAAACTTATATTGACAGTCTCTTTGAAATCTGAAAGGCGGGAGCAAATGCAAGGAGCGGCGGAACAAAAGCAGACGAAGCGAAACGATTCGCTGATTTTTAAAAGTTAATTGACAACGGAGCGCAAATATGGTATAGTTTAAGAGCCAAAGTCTGAAAGGAAGGTAAGGAAAAAATGGGACTTTTAAAAGTAATTGAATGGACGGAGACGAATTCTGACACCATTGTACATAAAGTAGATCTGGCGGGGAACACGATCAACCGCGGCTCGGTACTGAACGTACGGGAAAGTCAGGTAGCGATCTTTTGTGACAAAGGCAGGATGGCGGACGTATTTTTGCCGGGGTATTACAAACTGGACACGGACAGCGTACCTGTACTGACAAGACTTTTATCGTGGAAATACGGATTTGAGAAGCCGTTCAAATCGGACGTTTATTTTGTGAATACGCATCAATTCACGAATCAGAAGTGGGGAACTTCCTCGCCGATCATGATCCGTGACAAAGATTACGGAGCGGTGCGTGTACGCGGATTCGGAACGTATGCATTCCGGGTCAAGGACGCGTTCATATTCATGAAAGAGCTGTCGGGGACGCTGTCCTCCTATTCGACGCGGGACATTACCGATTATATCCGCAGTATGCTGGTGATGGGAATATCGGACGCGATCGGGGAAAGCGGAGTACCTGTTCTGGACATGGCAGGGAACCTGATGGAACTGAGTGCGGCGGTACGCAAATCGCTTGCGCCGCGGTTTGAAGGGATGGGAATGGAACTTTCGGGCTTCAATTTTGAAAGTTTTTCTCTGCCTCCGGAACTGGAAAAGGCGCTGGACGAAAGCACGCGGCTTGGCATGATGCGCAAAAATATCGACGTATATACGCAGCTTGCGCAGGCTGACGCGCTGAAAGAAGCGGCAAAAAATCCCGGTTCGGCGGGCGGCACGATGGGCGCGGGCATCGGCATGGGCATGGGGCTCGGCATGGGACAGATGTTTGCGAACATGAGTCAGAACATGAACCGTTCGCAGCAGGCGGCGCCTGCGGCGCAGCAAGGCGGACGCCACTGCATTCACTGCGGAGCGCAGCTTTCGCCGAACGCGAAATTCTGCCCCGAATGCGGCAAACCGGCCGCGTCGGAAAATCTCTGCCCGAAGTGCGGGGCAAAACTGCCTGCAAGCGGTAAATTCTGTCCCGAATGCGGCGCAAAAATCCGTTAACGGGGGATACAAATCATGACGACGGAACAGATCATCATCGTAGTTCTCGCGATCGCGGCGGCGATCCTTCTGATCGCTCTGATCGCGGTTGCCGTCCAATTTTCAAAGTATAAAAAACGCGGCAGCGATTACGCCGACCGCGTCAAGATCGTAGACGGGGTACGCTATTCCCGCGACGACGCGGTCACCAAAGACGGTGCCGCGAACGTCACGCTTTCGCAAGGGGATTTCCTTCTCGAACAGGGGAAAACGTACACCGCCGACAAAAAAGGCGAACTTCTGCCCGGAAAATATACCGTACTGGCGGCAAGCGACGCAACAAAATCTTTTAAATTGCGTGCGGGCGGGTATGTGCGCGACTATGCGCACGGCGATACGCTCGTGCTTGCTCAGGGGGATACGGTCTGCGCCGTTTCCTGCAATGTGATTCTGCGCTGAACGCGCAAAAGGAGAAAAAATTATGAGCAAAAAAATTCTGCCCCGCCTGATCGTCGGGATCTCTTTTCTGGCGGCGGCGATCCTGTTTCTTTTGTCCGAACTCATGCCCGATCAGTTCGGCGGCTTCAATCTCGCCTGGGCAGGCCTGATCTTCTCGGGCGCCAGCGGCCTCGCCCTTCTCTTAAACGCACTCTTTACCAAGAATTCCGTCGCTCTCAAAAAACTGCAGCTTTTGCTGAGCGCGATCCTTCTCATCGTCGCCGTTTTATGTCTCGTCTCCGCGCTCGCACTGCCCGATAATCTCGTTTTGCCTATCATTCTCGTCGTCGCGGCGGCCGTGCTCGTTCTGAGCATACTCTTCACGGGCGGCAAAAAATGGGACGAAGGCGACAACCACAAGGTCGGTTATAAAAATTACTACCAACGCAAGGCCGAAGAAGAAAAAAATAAACCCGACGACCAACAATAACTTGTCAAAAATACTTTCCGCAACCTGCGGAAAGTATTTTTTTGCCCTTTTTCCGCTTATTGTGCTTCTGACTTTGCCCGCATACCCGTTCTTTAGGTATTGCTTCAGAATTGCCCGACAGAACCGAAAAAAACGGCTAAAAAAGCCGCCCGAATATTTTGCGCGCAAAAAGACGGCAGACAAAGCTTCCCGACAGCAAACCATATGAACAGTTCGCCCGCTTCTGGCGGACAATTGCCGTCATTTACGACGCACAAAAGATTATTTTTACGAAAAAATTGTCACTTTTTTGCCGCACGGAAGCATAGGATGCTATTGCGTGCGCTGAACATTTTTACCGAAATTATTCTACATTTGTCGATTATAATGAAAATAAAACGAAAAATACTCTTGACAAAAGCCGAAAAAGAGGGTACAATGCAAGTGTCATCGGAAAGATGAACTACATATTTTGGAGGGTTTATGAAGAAGTTTTTGACATTGGCGGTCGCTTTTTTGCTGAGCATTGCCTTTGCAATGTTCGCGGGGTGTTCCACTGCTTTAGAGAAAGGAAAGATCGAAGGTAACTACAAAGAGCCCACGCAAGAGGAGCTGGAAACGGCGCTTCGTTCGCTGGAAGGCAGCACGATGTTCGGGGATACGGAGCAAGCGGACTGGGAATTCGGCGTAAAAACGGGCGGCAATTTCAATGTAAAGATCACGGTAAACGACAGTACACTTTCGGCGGACGCAAAGGTATCGCTGCAAGAAAAGATCAGCAAGAGTGAAACGGGATTGGAACTGCTGGGCAAGGGAAATCTTTCGTTCAATATGAAAGCGCCCGCAGAGATCATGGGGCAAGAAACAGATGCTGAAATGAAAGCGGAGATGTACAACGATTCTTCTTTCCTGTATTTGGAAGCTTCGGCGAAATCGGGCAAAGATTCCCAGGACGTGAAAGTAAAAGTAGATATTTCAACGATCATGGGCGAGCTTATGTTCGGTGAAACGATGAATGTTTCGGCGGCGGGCATTTTAGCGGAAACGGGCGATCAGGAAAGCGCGAGTGCATCGCTCGGCTTTTCGGTAGAGGAATTCATGGAATTTGCGGCCGAATGGAACCTGGACATCGGACTGGATACGAGCGACGGCGTGAAACTCCGCCTGACGGCAAGCCAGGAAACCTTCACAAAGATCTTAAATGCCGTACTGAAAAAAATCATGAGTTTGCCTGCGAGCGCTTCTTTCGATATGAGCGATAGGATCGCGCTCTCGAACAGTGTTTTCGAACTGTATCTGCAGGCGGATAAAGACGGAAAATTTGTAGCGGCGGCAACAAACCTGACCCTGAAAGGTTCGATCGAGATCCCTGCCATGACGGAAGACAGCGAAGCAACGAACATCGGCATCGATATCGGCGGAGCTTTTTACATCGAATCCAACGTTTCTGATTTCTCCATTCCCGACGGCATTTCGGAAGATTCTTCCTATCAGGTCATCGACAATTAAGCGAAACGATCGGCTTTAATGACTGAACTCAAGCCGCGGCAGGCAATTTGCTTGCCGCGGCTTTTGCCATGATCCTGCCGAAAATTGCGAAAGAGCCTGCCGCACCAACCCGCGGCATGGTGCGGCAATATTCGCGTGTCTGCGTTTGTATGCCTGTGTTCGTGCGTCTGTGTTCGTGTGCCTGCGTTCGTGCGACTGTTGGACGGTCGGTTTTGACACTATTTTTCGAGCGTTTGCCGTGCGACCTTTAAAATTTCAAACGCCCGAACGCGCAAAAATTGCGCGTTCGGGCGTTTTCTTAAACAGTTTCTTCGCCGTTATCGCAGGCGGTTTTTTCTTCTTCCGCGCCGTCGGTTCTTCTTCATGCGCTAAATCAGCCGTTAAAACAGCCTTTAAACGGGCGAAACACTCGATTTCGGACAGGAAGTCATCTATACACAGAACGAGCCGTATTTACCGCAATAAAGGCTTTAAACGAAGTTTTGCCTTTTACCGTGCCGGAAAACCGTTTTTTCCTGCGCGCAGATGCTCTGTGCGCGTTAGAATACTCCCGGCACAACGGTAACGGGGCGTTTGCGCTGACGCGCTCCCGCCCCGATCCGCCCCAAAAGGCAAAATATTATAAATTAAACTACCATAAGTTAAAATAGCATCTGTAAATATGATTCTTTTATAATCTTTTTTGTAAAAGTGCGCTCGTTTTTTCAGTAAAAATCAGGCGCGCAGACCGTAGCCGCCCGTCAGGGGGTCGCGGAAGAGAAAAATTTCGGGAGGGAAGAGGGTAAAGGTCTTTCAGTTATTTCAGATGTTTGAAATGTTTCAGATATTTGATGTTTGAGAGATGTTTCAGGTTTTATCAGGCGTTTTTATTCCTGCCGTTGCAAAATTGCGGGATCGGCGGCGTCCGCCGCGTCGATCTTGCGGAATTCTTTCCGCCGCACGAGGATCAGACACACGGCATGCGCGAGAATGGTGGCGATCCAGCTGATGGGGTAGGAAAGATACAGATTGACGAGCGTCCTGTTGGCGGCAAAGAAAGTATAAATATAAACGATACGCATGCCGCATACACCCAAAACAGACATACACATGGGCAAGACGGAATGTCCCATACCGCGCATGGAACCGACCAGAACTTCCATGATTCCGCACAGGCAATACGTCGTACAGATGACGCTCATGCGTTCCACGCCCAGCGCAATGACTTCGGGCGAATCGGTATAAATTCCCATGAAAAACGATCCTGCAAAATAGACGCCCAGTCCCAGCGCAAGACCGATGAGCGTGACAATAAAAAGACTGTCCCTGAACACCGCGTCGATGTTTTTCTTTTTGTGCGCGCCGTAATTCTGCCCCGTAAAGGTCAGGCACGCCTGCGAGACGGCGTTCATCGTCGTATAGACAAACCCTTCGATGTTCGCGGCTTCCGCGTTCGCCGTGATCGCAACATCTCCGAACGAGTTGATAGAGGACTGAATGATCACGTTCGAGAATGAAAAAATACATCCCTGCACCCCTGCGGGAAGTCCGATGCGCAGAATATCGCCCAGCGCGTCTTTGTGTATGCGCAGAGAGCGCAGACGCACTTTGCAGTGACCTTTCAGGCGCACCAGGTGTACTATTACCAGCGTAGACGATATCATCTGCGCGATCACCGTGCCGAGCGCAACGCCCGCCACGTCCATCTTACACACCGCCACGAAAAATATGTTGAGTCCTACGTTGGATACGCCAGCCGCACACAGAAACAGCAGGGGATTTTTGGAATCCCCGCGCGCACGGCACAAGGACGATCCGAAATTATACAAAAGATTGAAAGGCATTCCCGCAAAATAGATCTGCAGATACAACGTCGAAAGGGGCAGAACGCTGTCCGCCGGGACGTTCATCATCAAAAGCAAATACTTCGAACAGCATACCCCGAACACGCCCACGATGACTCCGCCGATCAGGCTCAGACAGATCGCCGTATGCACCACGCGGTCCAATCCCTCTTCGTTTTTCGCACCGATCCAGCGCGCCGCCGCAGTACACGATCCCACCGAAAGTCCCAAAAACAAATTGACCGTCAGATTGATCAGCGATCCCGTCGATCCCACGGCGCCCGCCGATACGTCGCTCGCAAATCTGCCCAGCACGATGATGTCCGACGCATTGTATAAAAGCTGTAAAATTCCCGTCAGCATGATCGGAAGGGAAAATAAAAAGATCTTTCCAAGGAGCGGACGCTCCGTCATATCCAGTTCTTTATTCTTCGTTCTTTCTCTCATAGCCAGAACATTATAGTACGCAAAGCCGCGTTTGTCAAAGTTTTCCGCCGTTTAATTCTCTTTTCCGGAAAGTTCTTTCACTTTTCCGATCACGTACGATTCCGCATTCATTCCGATCACAAAAAAGGCGATCCCGAACAGCGGCAGGGCAATGCACAGCCCCGCCATCCCGTTCAGAACAAACCCCGCAACCGCGACGATCGCCGCGGTCAGCACATACACCGCCAAGTTCGATACGGCAAGTTTACAACAGTTCTTTACCGTCAAAACGCTGCAAAAGGGGAGTACTTTCCGCCCGTGCAGAAGATACGCTTCCAAAAGCGACACCGCTCCGAACAGAAGAAGCGCCGCCAGCGCCGCCGCAAAAGAAAATCCGCCCCGTTTGCGTCTGCAAACGGGGCGGGAATTTTTATTCTTCGTCATTCGCGGGTTTTTCGTT
>QAKO01000120.1 GCA_003343765.1 Bacillota bacterium
CGGATAGGAACGGCAAAATTTTTTGCACTTCTATTGCTTCTTTATCACACATAAGCAAAGACTGCCGATATGGTTGAAAAGCTCCTTTCTTATGCAGGAGTACGTCGTTCTGAGATTGTCAGGGATAATATTGTCTTCTACAATAACCACAAGCACTCCAACCAAGATATTTATGAGAATATCGAACAGATAGAACTTGCTATCAGGCAGAAAAAACAAGTAAGTTTCTACTACTTTGATTTAGACGAAAAGAGGAATCGTGTCTATCGTAAAGAAAAGAAACGATACATCACTGATCCTGTTGCTCTTGTATTCAGCGAGGATAACTATTACCT
This sequence comes from Bacillota bacterium, assembly GCA_003343765.1. Classification (GTDB taxonomy): domain Bacteria; phylum Bacillota; class Clostridia; order Christensenellales; family Borkfalkiaceae; genus Borkfalkia. Next base: position 336 of record QAKO01000120.1, read on the forward strand.
CGTTGCATACAGTCAAAAGTATCAGAACGCAGTGAATTACAGAGTTGACCGTATGGATACTGTCGAGGTCGAAGAAGAACCTATTTGTGAAGATGCTCTTATCAAGAAAAGAAAGACAGAAACTTATACAGAACAGGTATTTAAGATGTATAACGGTGAAGCTGAAACAGTCACTCTTGAGTTTGCACCTGAGCTGCTCGGTGCGGTATATGACAAGTTTGGCGAAGATCTTGAAATCAGACACTGTGACGGCGGTTGGCTGAAGATTAAGATCACAGTTCAGATAAGTCCCCCTTTCTTCGGCTGGGTGTTCCAATTTAAGGACAGAATGCGAATTGTTGAACCATCAAGAGTAGCAGATGAGTATATTGATCGAATTAAGAGTGCGGTTAATGATAATAAGTAACGTGTATAAGACATGGTAAAAAACATGGTTATTTAGTTATTATGAATTAAAACGACTATATTAAGACAGAAGGTGGAATATGTTTGACTTTGGAAATGCCAACGATGCTCAGAAACTCGCTATATCATCCTCAAACGGTGCTGTCCTGATCACGGCAGGTCCAGGCACAGGAAAGACTTTCACTCTTGTGCAGAGGGCGATCTATCTTATTCAGGAGTGCGGAGTAAAGCCTGAGCAGATCTTAATGGCTACTTTTACAGAAAAAGCGGCAAAGGAGCTTGTTACCCGAATTACCAACGAGCTTGCTGTTAGAAATATATATGTCAATGTGAATGAAATGTATATCGGTACGTTCCATTCGCTTTGCCTTCGTATAATTAAAGATAATCTTGAATTCACTCAACTTAAAAAGAATTATCGTCTGTTGGATTCTTTCGATCAGAAGTATCTTGTATTCCGTAATATACAAAAATTCAGAAACATCGCAGATATTGAGCTTGTTATGCCTAATGGTGGTGCTTGGAAATGGGCAGAAGCTATATGCGGTCTTGTTGGGACGCTTACTGAGGAACTTGTTGATGCCGATGCTATGGCAAAGGACAGCAAAACAGAGATTCGTGTGCTTTCAGCTATTTTGAAACAGTATCAGCAGTTACTCACCGATGAAAACCTGATCGACTTTGCTAAGATACAGACCGAATGCTACCGCCTGCTGAAAGAAAATCCTGCTATTCTTTCTGATTTGCAGGAAAAGATACACTATCTGATGATCGACGAGTATCAGGATACAAACTATATTCAGGAACAGATCATCTTTATGCTCGGTGAAAAACATGGTAATATCTGCGTGGTCGGTGACGACGATCAGGGCTTATACCGTTTCAGAGGTGCTACTATCCGTAATATCCTTGAATTTCCCCATAAATTTAAGGACGGCGCTTGCAAGATCATTCCGCTGACGGTCAATTACCGTTCCAACAGCGATATAGTGGACTTCTATAACGAATGGATTAGCACCACCGACGGAGCAAAGTTCAAGTTTGAGTGGAAAAACTTCCGCTATCCTAAGCATATTGTACCCTTTAAGCACACGGATATGAATAGTAAAGCCGTGGTAAAGCTCGCAAGCTCTGAGGACGAAGATGAATGGCACGATAAGATACTTGACTTTATCCATAAGCTGAAAGATTCAGGAAAGCTGACGGACTATAATCAGCTTGCTTTCCTTTTCAGCTCGGTCAAGTCACAGCAGGTCACAAGCCTTGCGAACTTCCTTGAAGCGAATGGTATCAATGTGTATTCTCCACGTTCAGATATGTTTTTCAAACGCAGAGAGATTATGCTGACGATCGGCTGTCTGATGCTGATGTTTCCTTTGTATGTTCAGGGCCTTATCAAGGGCGAACACAAGTATCTGCAAACGGAACACAGCTACTATTATCGTGACTGCATCGAGCTTGCAAATGAGCTTCTTTCTCTGGAAGAAAACAAGGAGCTAAAGAAGTTTATCCGCAGCCGTGGCAAGTCTCACGCTGCCCTCGCTCAAAGCAAAGGCACAACGGACTACGCATATTCGGGACTTCTGTATCAGCTATTTGCTTTCAAGCCGTTCAGCACTATCCTTGATACCGACCTAAGCTCAGGTGTTGTTGATGTGCGTCCGGCAAGAAATATTGCTATGCTTACGCAGATAGTCGGGAAATTTGAGTATTTACATAGAATCGACGTTTTTACAGATAAGTACATCAATAAGAATACAGAGCTATTTTTCAATCTCTATATGCGCCTGCTGTTTGACGGCGGTATCTCCGAGTATGAGGACGATTCCGAATACGCTCCCAGCGGTTGCGTATCATTCATGACGATACATCAGTCTAAGGGAATGGAGTTCCCGATTGTTATCGTGGACTCTCTTGGCAATACGCCCCGTAAGTCCTACAAAGACTTGCTGAGTGAAGTCGAGGTCAAGTATTACCACAGACCGCAGTTTGAGCCTTTTGAGGAAATGAAGTTCTTTGACTTCTGGCGGCTGTACTACACGGCGTTCTCCCGTGCGCAGGACTTGCTTGTGCTGACCTGCAACGAGAATAACCGCACACCCTCGCTGTATTTCCGAGAGCTTTATGATGAACTGCCGAGTATAGAAAGCTCTGCCTTTGACCTGAATGAGTTTACGTTCCACAAGGTAAAGGCGGTCAATATCAAGGATACTTTCTCCTTTACCTCACACATCACGGTTTATGAGACTTGTTCCTTACAGTATAAGTTCTATAAGGAACTGGAGTTTATGCCAATCCGTGAGAACGCTATGATGTTCGGTACGCTCGTTCATGAAACGATCGAGGACATACACAGAGCTGCGATCAGGCAGGAGGAACACCTTATCACACCTGATAATGTTTCCGACTGGTTTGAAAGCAACTATGTCTCCCTCGTCAAGTCGGAGCATACCTACCTCGCTGAACCGCAGAAAAAGGCAGCACTCAAACAAGTCCTGCGGTATGTAGAGCGACAGCACGGCGATTGGTCGATGATAAAGCAAGCCGAGGTCGATGTAAGCCTTGTGCAGCCTGAGTACATCATCGAGGGCAAGATCGACCTTATCAAAGGTGCTGACGGCACGGTGGAGCTTGTGGACTTCAAGTCTGAACGCAAGCCGGATATGGTGAAAGCGAGAGACAGGATCGAGCATTACCGCCGACAGCTCCATATCTATGCTTTCCTTGTGGAGCAGCGAACGGGGCAAAAGGTAAGCAAGATGCACCTTTACTATACGGGAGAGGAAAACGGAAATCCGATGATCTCGTTCCCTTACACCAAGAGTGCTATCGAGGGTACTGTTTCAGCGTTTGATGATACAGTCCACAAGATCATGAAAAAGGACTTTTCAAGGCAGGCGGAATCGCTGAAAACCTGCACTGGCTGCGATTTCAGGTTCTATTGCCAGAATAAATAAACGGAGGATACGAAAATGGAAATGGACGGACAGCTTACTTTTGAGTTTAGCAAAAGACCGACGATCAAGGGCTTTCCTGAGCTGAGATGGACAGGCAAGCGCCCCTACGAATCCACACAGTATTATCCTGCTCAACTAAAAGAGCGTTATGGTGAAGATGTTAGTGGTTGGATTAACAAAATCTTTTGGGGCGATAATCTTCAGGTTATGAGTCACCTATTAAAGAAGTACAGAGGTCAAGTTGACTTAATCTATATAGATCCTCCTTTTGACAGCAAGGCAGACTACAAAAAGTCCATAAAATTGAAGGGACAGGTCGTAACGGGTGATAGTAATTCATTTGAGGAAAAACAGTATGGTGATATTTGGACAAATGATGAGTATTTACAGTTTATGTATGAACGCTTAACTATTCTGCGTGATTTATTGTCTGAAACTGGCTCTATATTTCTCCATTGTGATTATCATAGAAATTCATATTTAAGAATAATCATGGATGAACTTTTTGGTAATGGTGGGCAAGACGGTAAAGGTTCAGGGTTTAAGAACGAGATTATATGGCAACGTACAGGCGCACATAATGATGCAGGCAAATATGGAATTGTTCATGATACAATCTTGTGGTATACAAAAACTCCTACTTATAAATTTACTATGGAGATGATTCCTCTAACAGATGATCACATTAGTAGCCGATTCAAAACAATAGAACCTGAAACAGGCAGACGTTTTTATCCCGGACCGATAACCGCACCTGGAGATGGACCTTCAAGAATATTTAGAGGGAAAGAGCTTTTTCCACCAGCAGGAAGACATTGGAGTTATTCACAAGAAAACATAGATGAATTGGAGAGACAAAATCGAATTTATTATTCGTCTACTGGTGTTCCATACTTAAAAGAATACGCTGATGAATATACAGAGCAAGGAAGAAGACTACAAAGTATTTGGACAGATATCCTCCCTTCAAAAACTGGTAGTGAAATAGTTGGTTATCCAACGCAGAAGCCAGAAAAACTGTTAGAGAGAATTATAAAGGCTTGTTCAGAACCAGGTGACCTCGTATTCGACTGCTTCATGGGCAGTGGTACTACTCAGGCTGTGGCAATGAAGCTCGGCAGGCGTTTCCTCGGTGCGGATATTAACCTCGGAGCGATTCAGACCACTACCAAGCGTCTGATCGGTATCGCTCAGGAGCTTTCTCAGCAGACGCTCGATGCCGATGATGTGAAGTACACCGGCTTTGAGGTCTACAATGTCAATAACTATGACTTCTTCCGCAACCCCGTTGAAGCCCGTGACCTTATCATTCAGGCGCTTGAGATTCAACCGTTTGAGCAGTCGAATGTATGGGACGGCGAAAAGGACGGCAGAATGGTGAAGATCATGCCCGTCAACCGTATCGCTACAAAGGCTGATCTGGAGGAGCTGAAAGCAAATCTCCCCTACAAGACCTACGAAAAGCGCAAAGAGGAAAATCCGTCCCAGCCCGTGGAGAAGATCACCATTGTTTGTATGGGACATGAGCCTGACCTCGCTGCCTCGTTTCAAAAGGAGCTGTCGGACTATAAGCTCGATATTGAGATCGTGGATATTCTCAGGGATAAGTCTGAGCTTGAATTGAAGCGTGAAGCAGAAGCCGAGGTAGTTCGTGAGGGCGGCAAGCTCGTTATCCGTGCTTTCTATCCCATGAACCTCTTGCAGAAGCTCTCGCTTCAAAAGGAATATGTAGAGGATTGGAGACAGCTCGTCGAGTCTATCATGATCGACTGGAATTATGACGGTGTTGTTATGCAGCCTGCCGTGACCGATATTCCCGACAAAAAGAGCCTTGTCCTCGGCGTTTATGATATTCCCGATGATGCAGGCACGATCAAGGTCAAGATCACCGATCTCCTTTCAGAATCCCTTGAAGTGGAGGTGTAATGCTCTATGGCAAAGAAAACAACGGCATTTGCCCAGGAATACGCCTTTTATGAGCAGCTATGGACTTTCTATGTAGAGAACCGTGGTAAGATACGCTCCCGTTACAATGACCTGACAAGAAAGTTCCTCGCATATAACGATAAGAGCGAAAATCCCGATGCTTTCCTCCGTGAGCCGCAGTTCCACTCTCTGGAAATGTATGTATTTATCAAGGAGTTTCTTGATAATGCTCATATGTATGAGATCTTCGATGATTGGAGGAACCGCCGCAACAGGTTCTCTGACTCCTCCTATTATAGTATCCATAAGGACGGACAGTTCCGCTTTATCGACTTGGGCGACGATCAGAATGAAGCTATCTTCAAGCAGATGAAGAAGTTTAAGGAGGACTATCCGAACTATATCTACGCTCTGACTATGGGACTCGGCAAGACTATCCTGATTGCTACTTGCATCTTCTATGAGTTCCTGCTTGCAAAGAAGTACCCGAAGGATAAGCGTTACTGCCAGAACGCACTTGTATTCGCTCCTGATAAGACGGTGCTTGACTCGCTCCATGAGATCATGACCTTTGATAAGACAAAGGTGGTGCCGCCTGAATATGCAAGTGTACTGGACTCCAATATCAAGTTCCATTTCCTTGAGGATACGGGAACAACACTTCATACTATCGACGATAGCAAGTTCAATATTATCATCTCCAACAATCAGAAGATCATTCTGAAAAAGAAGCACAAAGCCGAAAAGCCTACCGATCTGCTGTTTGAGGGTGGCTCTCTGCTGTCCACCGTGTACGGTGATGATGAGGACGATGATGACAGCGATATTCTCGATGATTCGATGCTGATCGACAATCAGCGCTTCAAGAAGCTGTGCAGACTTCCTCAGCTCGGCGTGTATGTCGATGAAGCACATCATCTGTTCGGTGCGAATCTCGAAAAGGAGCTGCGGTCAGGTACAGCAAATAAGACAACGCTCCGCAATACGATCAATGAGCTGAATAAAAAAGCCCATATCGTTGCCTGCTACAACTATACGGGTACACCTTATGTCAACAGACAGATATTGCCGGAAGTGGTCTATGCCTACGGGCTGAATGAATCTATCGCTCACGGCTATCTGAAAGATGCTGATCCGATCGCATTTGAGAATGTCAAGAATGAGGAGTTCCTAAAGGTCGTTATCACAAAGTTTTGGGAGAGATACGGCGGACAGACCTATGAGGGATTGATGCCAAAGCTCGCTATTTTCGCTGCTACGGTCGAAGAAGCAACGAAAACAGTCCGTCCTGCGGTAGAAAAGATACTGAGTGAGCTTGATATTCCACTTTCCTCAATTCTTGTGAATACCGGAGATACGACCGTCACAAAGGACGAGGATATTCGTAACTTCCGCAATCTTGATGTGCAAGGTACTGAGGGCAGCCAGAAGCAGTTTATCATTCTCGTTGAAAAAGGCAGAGAGGGTTGGAACTGTCGCTCCCTGCTCGGTATCGCTCTGTTCAGAAGCCCGAAATCAAAGGTATTTGTGTTGCAGGCTACAATGCGATGCCTGAGACAGCTCAGTGATGAACAGCTCACTGCAACAGTCTTTCTCTCCAAAGAGAATTACGATATTCTTAATGATGAGCTGCAAAAGAACTACAATATGGAAATCACCGATATGGGCAAGACCTCCAAGAAGAAAAAGATAGAGTGTCATGTGCGTGTCATGCCGCCTCCCCGTAAGCTCGTGGTAAAGCGTATTTGGCATGAATACAAGCTCACGGAAAAGCCTTATTCTGAGCCGATTCCGTTCGGTTTGAATGAGCTTGATACTTCAAAGTATACTCTAACAATGATTGAAAAAGGCTCTCTGCGTCTGAATGCCCATGAAAAGGAAACGAATATCGACTACATCAAGGATAATGTTCAGTACAGTGAGTTTACGCTTGTTGCGGAGATCGCCCGGTATCTGAATGCTTCCTGTCTGCTGATCGCAAAGATACTCCGTGAGTCACCTGACGGCATAGATACGATCATTGAAATGGTGAACAAGTACAATGAGATACTCCACGATATTCTGATACCGACGATTTTCCACGCACTCAACTCAGTTGAAGCGGTGCGGCACTCGGACGATGTGGAGATCACTCTGCTCAAAGCCCCGAAAGATGCAGGATATTATGTGTTCAGCGGCAAGGAAGGGCTTGTTATCACAAAGGAGCATAATAACTTCACTCCTGCGGAGATACTCAAATCGTTCCACGCTGATACTTATTGCTTTGACTCGGAGCCTGAAAAGGAGTGCTTCTTGCAGTACATTTCAAGCCCATTGGTCAAGGAAGTTTACTTCACGGGAATGTTTACCTCCGACCAGGGAGACTTGTCCATTCAGTATTATGATCCTGAATCCGGCAGAATACGCAAGTATTACCCCGACTTCCTTGCGAAGATGACAGACGGTTCTTATCAGCTTATTGAAGTTAAGGGTGATAATATGATAGACGATCCTGTTGTTAAGGCAAAACAGATTGCCGCAGAAGAAATGGCAACAGCAAGTGAAATGCACTATTTGATGTATGCAGGCAGCAAACTAATGAAAGAAAATGTTTTAGACTGCCCTAATCAATATTTTCAAAAAACAATTATCTGAGCATCAATTATGAACCCACTGGATTCAAATTTAAAAGAGGGCTTCTGCACACAATGCAAAAGCCCTCATATTATAGCCGTTATTTCTGATTAAGTACCTTTCCTAACTGGAAGAAAAGCTCTGCCGACTCATCAGGCATAGCTCTGAATGTTTCCACAAGCTCCTTTTCTCGTTCATTTAGATAGGAGATTTCATTGTTCTCATTGAAAAACTCAGAGAGCGAAATGCCCATAGGAGAAAGAAGTCGCTGCAAGGTTTCAATCGTAGGCTGGTTTTTGCTTTTTCCAGCCCGCTGATGTGCCCCTGTGACAGACCGGTTATTTCATGAAGTCTATAAATACTGAATTTCTTAGCTTGCCGCAGTTCCCTTAATCTTGCACCATAATCCATTTCCATTGCAACTCCTTTGCCGATTCTCTATTACTATTATAATGCTTCCGTTAGAATTTTTTAATGATATAAGCCAAACTGTTTGCTACTATATACCGAAACAGTCCTTTACATATAAAAGATTTAATGATATAATAAGGAATGAAAAGCTGCTTTATATATAAATTGGCTTATTTTATCGTACATAGGAACATTGTGACTGATATGGTGATGCTCTCAGAACAGCACTACGCTGTCCTTGAAAAGCTGATGAGAACGATCCTATCATATGTGGCTTCCGAAATGCAAGATACATGGTACCTATATCAGCATTCATGGTAGCCAGGTGTGTACGGATCAAAAGAAACGGCGGCGAATAAAATGAGTAAAATCGGTGATTATTTTGCTTCGCAATGCGGAAATCCGCACGGAGTTATCGGAAAGATCATGACATGGGCGATGAACCGTGCAAATAATGTTATGTATAAGGGTATTGTCGATGAACTGAAAATCTCACCCAAAACGAGGATACTTGACGTAGGATTTGGCAACGGATACCTTGAAACACTTATAATTCAGAAATCCAGGTGTTTTATCACCGGAATTGATATATCCGAAGATATGGTCAGCAAGGCAGCCGCAGCGAACCGTAGGTATGTTGCTTCGGGAAATATGAAATTTCAGCTCGGTGACTGCTGTGACCTTTCTTTCAAGGACAAATCCTTTGATGTGGTCACGACGATGAATACCATATACTTTTGGAGTGATACTGCTAAGGGAATGGCTGAGATCAGCAGAGTCCTAAAGGATGGCGGTATTTTCTACAATGCTGTTATATCAAAGGAAAACTTAGATAAGTATTTCTATACGAAAAACGGGTTCAAGAAATTCACAAAAGACGAATATATAGAGCTTGGAAAAAAGGCAGGCTTTCAGAGAATACGGATCAAGATATTGGGCAATAATTACGGTTTGCTTATCGTTTATATGAAATGATTAGGAGAATCACAATGCAGAAGATAATAGCAGCTTGCGGAAATGATTGCTCGGCTTGTCCGAGATATGTTGCACCTCCGTATGAAAAGTCAGATGAAGAACTTAAGTATACAGCCGAATTGTGGCTGGAGATCGGATATAGAGACAGGCTCGTTTCAAATGAAGAAATCTCTTGTATCGGCTGCCGTCCCGAAAACTGGTGCAGATACCTTGTTGTCAAATGCTGTGAGGATAAGGGTATCAAGAACTGTTCGGAATGTGCGGAGTTTCCTTGTGATAATATTAGAGAATGCTTTGCTGTAACGAAGTCCTTTGAACCGAAGTGCAGAGAAGTATGTACCGAGGCGGAATATGAGCAGATAAAAAAGGCTTTTTTTGAGAAAGAGGAAAACTTGAAGGCTTTGCAGGCAGCGAATATTAAAGACGGAATATAGAGGAGTTGTATTACGATATGATTATTGAAACTGAAAGACTTGTCCTGCGTCCTTTTACCGAAGAAGATGCTGGCGATGTACTTGAATACCTAAGAGAGCCTGCTGTCAATTGTTTTGCGTGTATGAAACTGAATTTTCTTGAAGAAGCAAAGGCTGAGATGCAGAAAAGATGCGGTGAAACTGAATATTATTTTGCTATCACACTGAAAGATACGGGAAAAGTTATCGGTGAGATAGAGGCTTATCCCGAAACTGGAGAACAGCACTCCGATGAAAATGATCCAAAAGACACGTTCTCTCCGTGTTGGATGCTGAATAAAGACTATCAAGGCAAAGGATACGCCTACGAAGCTGCTCATGCCTTCTTCGACTATCTTTTCAAAGATAAAGGAGCAAGACGTATCTATGCCTATACAGAGGACTATAACACGGCAAGTCAGCACCTATGTGAAAAACTCGGTATGCGCCGTGAGGGGCTGTTCCAGGAGTTTATATCTTTTGTGAATAATCCTGACGGCACTCCACGGTATGAGAATACATATCAGTATGCGATTTTGAAGAGAGAATGGTTCAATAACCAACTTTGAACCCACTGGATTCAAAGTTCCACAAAAAGTAAAGGACGGCGCAATGACCGTCCTTTTTACTTTATTTCTGTATCTCAATAATAAATTTACCCTCGGAGTTCAGTTTGAGCCGCAATGTCTTGACGTACCGATTACAGAAGTTCTCCATTTCCTTCTTGGTAGCGGTAACTCTTGTGGCTTCATAGATTTTCTGCGTGAGTTCCAGAGGGTTTTCCCCATAGAGGGTGGGCAAATGCTTTTCAAGCTCTGCAAACAGGACGGCTCGCTTCATATCCTCGGTGGCAGCGGAGCAGAAATCGTCAATGGCACAATAGTAGATACCGTGCTGTGTGAGGGCATTTTTGATTGACGTTCCGCACTTCTCATATTCGTACATAACAAGGAAATGAGCTTTCGGCAGGCTCTCAATGAGTCCCCAAAAGTCGGAATCACTCGACACAATAATAAACGATGTGATCCCGTCACGGTAGAAATCCGTGACAACACTCGCTGTCATTCTTAAATCGACCAGGGACTTTCTGTCGGTCACACGGTCGATCTCTATATGCTCAACGGGTATCTGCGTGAATTTGGAGAGCCAATCCCAGCCTGCGGTAGTGTTCGGATCGTCATAGAGCGTGATTTTCTCGATCTTGGCAAGTTC
>QAKO01000058.1 GCA_003343765.1 Bacillota bacterium
GCATATCCCTTTTGTACGAACCGACGTATCAGCGCAATGTCCGCCGTGTGATCGCAGTCCGGTAAAATCAGCAAAGCCGGAATTGCGTTCCCTTCCGACGGCATGCCGAACAACGCAAAAATATTCACGCACGATGCACCCACGGCTCGCCCCGAAAAACGGACTTTCCGAAATACGGATTTTTCTTCCGTCCATTCTTCGACGATCTGCTCGTTTACCGGCAGTGAATCGTTAAAATCATTCCAGAGCGTTATCGGTGTTAAAATTTTATTCGCCAAAATGACCTCCCTTGCTCAGCAGCTGATCTGTATTTCCGAACTGCCTCCCTCGGCAGCACCCGTTACCGTTATTTTATTATTGATCCTATGTTTCAATTCTTCCACATGCGAGATCAATCCGATAGAAAATTTGCTGTTTTTTAATTTTTCCAGACTGTCCATTACCGTATCGATGAGTTTTTCATCCAACGTACCGAATCCTTCGTCCAGAAAGAAAAACTCGATCGGCCGAAGCGACTTTGCGTATATCGCCGAACTGAGCGCCAGCGCCAGGGAAAGCGATACCAAAAAAGTTTCTCCGCCCGAAAGAGTGTTGACGCTTCTCTCTTCCCCGCCGCAAAGATTATCGATGATCACAAACCCTGATTTATACCGTATAAAATACCTTCCGCCCGTAAGCTGCAAAAGCGTTTTCGACGCCGCCACCGAAATATCCGAAAGATACTCGCTTGCCACAAATTCCATAAAAGCATTGCCGCGGACAAGATCGCGAAGGCGCGCAATCTTAAAAAGTTCCGTCTCTTGGCTTTTAAGCTCTTTTTCCAGTCTTTTCCGTACCTCGGCGCGCTTTTCAAGATCCGCAACCTGCTGGGCATACACTGCCGATTTTTTGGTGACGTCTTCCTTTTTCTGCGCCAAAAACCGCATTTGCTGTTCGCTCTTTTGAAACTCTTCTTCCGATATGTTTTCCGAAGCGCCGTCCCCCAGTAAACTCAGCTTTGCCTGGACTTCATGCAATTCTTTGCGGAACAGATCGACTTTTCTGAGCACAGGTTCTGCCTGCGGGATCTCCTCCAACAATTTCTGCGCCTTCTCCTCATCAGAAAAACCGGAAGCCGCCAGCAATTCCTGTAATTTGCTTTTATCTTCCGTCAGAGCGATCTCAAGCCGCGCCAGCATCGTACCGCATTTTGTTTCTTCCAGCTCGTCATCCCGTATTTTCTTTTTTAAATCTTCGCATTTTTTCGTGAACAGTTCAAGGCTATCCTGCAGCTCTTTTCTTTGCTTGTGAAGATTTTTTTCCAGAGCGGCAAAATCCGGGATCTCGGATACGCCCAACGCATTTCGGATCTTTTCTTCCTGCTTTTTTACCGTATCCGCAATTTTCTCTCCGTCAGACTTAATCCGCGCCAGTTCTTTTTCCGCCTCGGCGGCTTCGCTTTCCGCTTTGGCTCTTTCCAAGGAATGAGCATTCTGCTCCGACAGAAGCTCTTCCCTTTGTCTTTGCAATTTTTTGAAAGATTCGAGCAATTCCGATGCGTCCGCGGACTTTTCGCGCTCCAGCTTAGCCGCGTACTCCGCCGCCTTTTTCACAAGCTCCGCATCTACCCGTTCAAACAGTTCTCCCCCCGAAAAATCGCGGTGCAGATCGCTCCTGCTCTTCTCAAAATATTCTTTCGCGGATCGGAATTCCGATGCAAGAAGAGCGCTGTCCAGCCGTTCCGCCAGATACGCCTCCGGCGTCAGCTTTCCCAATTTTTCTAGTTTGTCCGCAATTTTCTCCCGCAAGGCTTCCTGTTCCTGCGCTCTTTTCTTTGCCCCAGATTGTTTCAAAACAATTTTCTGGTATTCTTCCCGCAAAGATTCCCGCTGACGCGCATATCCTTTCAGCAGCTCCGCATCTGTTTTTGCATAGGAAATTTTTGCCAGTTTTCCGTTGATCTCTTCCGCCGCCGTTTTATTTGCTTCCGCATCGAAAGAGGCAACCAGTTCATCCAACGCCTGCTGCGAATTTTTTTTATCCGCCGATGCCCTGTCCTGCGCCTGTAACGTTTCCGCCTTTTCCTTTTCCGAACGGCTCAGGCGGCGGCGAAGTTCGACAATCTCCCGCGCCATCGGGATCTGTTTCGCCTTTACTTCCAGTCCGTCCATCTCTTCACACTTTGCAAAAAGCAGCGTCAGCTGTTCGGAAAGCTTATTCCGTTGGTTTGTCCGCTCATATGCGGTCTTTACCTTCTCGTAGTCCGCCTTGTAATTTGCATAAGCAAGATCCAGCTCGACCTTTTGCGATTCCAGCTGATTCGCGTCTTCTTTCAGCTGTTTTAAAACAGCTTCATCCGCATCGGCATACCCGCGAAGCTCCCCTTCCTTGCTGTCGCAAAGAGATTTCACGGCCGCGTATTTTTCCTTGATGCGCGCATTCAGCACATCCCCGAAACGCTCCAATCCGAACAGCCTTGAAATCAGGCGCAAGCGGTCGCCGCGCTCCGATTTTACAAACTGCGCAAATTCGCCTTGCGGCAATGCGATACACTTTTTGAAATCTTCAAAAGAAAGGCCGACGATCTCCTGAATTCTAGCGTTTGTGTTTTTCACCCCGTCACTGATCGCTATGACCCGCTTTCCGCTCAACTCCGACAATGTAAGCGACTGCGCAGAATTTTTCCGTTTGATCTCGCGCTCGATCCGATATATTTTACGGCCGTCGTGCGTTTCGGTTTCAAAATCGAAAAGGACTTGAGCCTTATCGCAATTATAATTGATGATCTCGTTGCCGTTTCCGCCGCGAATCCTGTCAACACGGCCATACAAAGCAAAGATCATGGCGTCCAGAATCGTCGTCTTCCCGCTTCCCGTATCGCCGAATATCCCGAATATTCCGCCGGAAAGCAATTTTTCAAAATCGATCTCCGCCTTTTTGGAAAAGCTGTTGATCCCGCAAAAACTTAAATACTTAGGCTTCATCGGCATGCTCCGTCAAAGATAGAAATAATTCGGTCAGATCATCGGACGGCTCTTCCGAATATATCGACTTATAATACGTTTTGAACAGATCCGACGCGGGAAGCCGCCTGAGCGACAATACATCCGTATTCTCGCCGCTGCCCTGTACCTTGGGAAATAAAATCAAGATGCCCATGTTCGCCTCTTTCAACTCCCGAACCTGCGCCGTCAGGAGCGGTTCATTGAGATACATGGTCAATTCAATGTAACAATCAGGGTATTTCTTTACGAGAGAAAGCGCATCCTGCATACCGTTCGCCGATAGCCGAACAAGCTGTTTCCCTGATTTGAGCGGTATTTTCCGCAAATCATGTACGCCGCCTTTGTCAATATCAAAAACGGTAACACTCTTTTCCGTCCCCGCTTCGTCAAAAGAATACTGCAAAATCGATCCGCTGTAGATCACATTGTTTTTAAACTGCTGCCGCTTATGCAAATGACCGAGAGCCGTATAGTCGCAGGCAGGCAATGCCCCGAGCGGAACTGCCCTGGCTCCGCCGAGATCGATCTGACGTTCGCCTTCGCTTACTTTGCCCCCTGCAATAAAAAGATGTGATAAAAATACCGACGGCAAACGGCGCACGTTCTCTTTCTGCCCCGCTTCCATCCAGCGCTGCATTTTTTCGATATAGCTCTCGTCCGGATTCTTATCTTCTTTCAATCTCGCTTCGTTGGGGTACGGTAAAACATTGATAAATATTTCTTCGCCCGCCGCATTCCCGATCACAAGATGATTGGCTCCCGCTTCTCTCGCACACACGCTCCGCCCGGGATACAATTTCGGAACCCTGCCCGCGTTGCCGAAAATGTAAATCCCCAGCTCTTCGGACAGTGCAGTCGCCGCACCCAGACGTATGTTATCGTCATGATTGCCGCTGATCAGCACTACACAGCGGTCTTCGCCTGCAATTTTTTTCACTGCACGGTAAAAAAGATCTTCTGCCTCCGCGGGCGGTAAAAAGGTATCGAATATATCGCCCGCAACCAAAACCAGCTCCACCGATTCGCGTTCACAGATATTTACGATCTCCTCCAACGCTGCCGCCTGCTCTTCCAGACGATCTCTTCCGGCCAGCCGTTTGCCGATATGCCAATCGGATGTGTGCAATACTCTCATACTTCTCCGCACAGGAAAAAACTCAAAAAGAAAAATTTTTGCCCGCTTTCGGGCGCAAATAATCTTGATTTCCCGACAAATAATTTATATAATAGTATAGCGCATCTTACCAAATAAATCAAGCGTTGCGCGGAGTTTGCTCATGGGATTTTGCTCATACTCAAAAGAGTTTTCGCTTTCTTCCTATACGGGGATCGAAAACCAATTTATTCAGAAATATATGCCGATGGCGGATGGCGATGCCGTGAAAGTTTATATCTTCGGATTGTATCTGTGCCAGAATATTCAGCAGGACTACACACTCACCGAAGCCGCTTCCACGCTGAATTTTTCCGAAGAAAAAATCATCGACCTTTTTAAATTCTGGGAGGATTTCGATTTACTGGAAATCGTTTCTTACCAGCCTTTTTCCGTGCGCTATTTCCCCGCCGATTATGCCAAAGGCAAACCTAAACGCATCCGCACGGAAAAATATTCGGAATTTAACAAAGCTGTTCAGTCGCTGATGCCGAAAAAAATGATTTCATCCAACGAATTCATGAAATACTTTGCCGTCATGGAAGAATATGCGATCAAACCGGAAGCTATGCTCCTGATCGTACGTTACTGCATCGATCTCAAAGGCGAAAGCATTCCGCAGAATTACATTTTGCAGGTCGCAAAAAATTTCGCCGCCGAGGGAATCACCACCGTCGAACAGATCGAAAGCAAACTCTCCGATTATATGGTTCAGAGCGGCGACATCGCAGGCATTCTGCGTGCCATGGGCTCCACCCGAAAGGCGGAACCCGATGATTATAAATTACTCAAAAAATGGACGGAAGAACTCGGTTTTGAACTCCCCGTCATCGAATTTGCCGCCTCCTTGTATAAAAAAAGCGGACTCAACAAGCTGGACGAAGTTTTGCAGGAACTTTATTCCAATAAAAAGTTTTCTAAAGCCGAGATCCGCGAATACCTTGCAAGAAAGACGGAGATCCGCGCCCTTACGCTTTCTATCGCCAAAGAACTGGGGGTTTATTGCCAGATCGTCGATACATATACGGATAACTTTGTCAGCAAATGGCTGGCGGCCGGATACGAAGATTCTTCCCTTTTACAGCTCGCAAAATATTGTTTCCGCCGTGAACGAAAATCCTTTGAAAAAATGGACGAACTTATCGGAAAACTCGTATCTTTGGGCGTCGTTTCTGCCGACAGTATCGTAACCTATATGGAAAGCGAAGCAAGAGAACAAGAATTTGCAGGTCAGGTACTCAGAACGGCAGGTATTTCCCGCCGCGTCAACAATTGGGACAGAGAATGTCTGCGCAACTGGCGAAGCTGGAATTTCTCGGACGAAATGATCTTGAAAGCCGCGGAAACGGCGGCGGGAAAAACAAGCCCGATGCCCTATATCACCTCCGTCCTGTCCTCCTGGAAATCCAAAAATATTTTTAACCCCGATCAGCTCGTCAAAGAACAGCCGAAAGAAAATTACTATCAGAAGCAAATGCGCGAAGAACATGACGCGGAGTTCCGCAAAAAGGTTCAGAATTATTACTTCAATCTCCGTGAACGCGCCCGGGATATTGCGGACCATTATCTCAAACGCGCCCGCGCCGACGCAGACTTTCGTAAAAACGAAGAGGAAATCAAAGCAACCGAAATCAAACTGGCAAAAGCAGAAGCTCTCGGCGGCGGCACTACGGAATTGGAATCTTCCCTGAAAGATCTGAAAACCCGCCGCGCCGCTTTGCTGAAATCCATGAATCTGAAAGAATCCATGCTCGTTCCGCAATACCGCTGCAAAAAATGCAACGATACCGGCTTCGACAAAGACGGCAATGTATGTTCCTGCTATAAGGAATTCGTCGAAAATGCTTCCGATGAGAAAAAGCTCGAAAATATTCTCGACGTCTATTCCAATATCGAACTCTGAGCAAAAAATTTTCCGCGTTTTTCTTTTCCCGTTCGATCCTGCTTCTGCATTTTTCTTGTAACACGTTCTGCGTTTATTTGATCATAGCAAGGTCTGCAACGTTTGAACAGCCTTTCACGAGAGTGCGCGGCGGAGCTAAAATAGCTCCGCCGCGCACTCTCATTTTTCAACGTTAAATTCGCATTCCGTCAGATCAGCCTTCACGAAAATCATTCAGCATTATTTCGGATAACCTTTTCAAGACAGCCGCAAAATTCCTGCATCGATTTTTCGCGAAGATCCAGATAAAAACATCTTCCAAAATATTTTCCGTCCCAATACCGTATAAGATTAAACCCGCGGAAATCTTCTTTGCAACAGATCAGCAATTTTTCAAAAGGCATTTCCTGAATAACTTGCTCCTTCCCGAATACAAACTCGATCCATACCCCTTTTTTCATTTCTGCCCGCGTATGTTCATCGATACTGACCCCGAACGCAGGCATCGGCAAGGCTTTTTCCGTCATCATTGCCCAACCGCCCATAATGCTCTTAAATTCATCTGTACCTTTTTCAAACAAATACGCGCGCCCTTCTTTATATACAACGGCCGCTTTTGCTTCTTCTATGACTTTTGCTATTTCTGACATGGCATTCATTCTCCTCTTTTCTTCATTATAGCAGATATCTCCCTTTCTTGCAAGAAAATTTTTTAAATTTTGTAAATATTTTTATATAAAACTGTTGACAAATTCAAAAAAGAGTATATAATATAGGCAACCATTGTAAAGGAGGAAAACCGCATGAAAAAGAGTATGTACAGTCTGATGCTGGCAGAAGACGTCATTCATGAAATAGATCGCCTGGCGGACGAAAAAGGGACAAACCGTTCCAATTTGATCAACCAGATTTTAGCGGAATACGTTTCATTGACGACTCCGGAAAAGCATGTGCAAAATATATTTGAAATAATCGAAAACTTTATCGAAAAACAGAACGGATACCTGTTGTATTCGCAGCCGAACGATATGACGATGAGTATCAAAAGTTCCCTGAAATACCATTACAGACCCACGATCCGATATGAGGTTGAGATGTACCGAACGCCGTCGCAGACGATCGGGCAACTGAAAATCATATTCCGTACGACGTCATCAGAACTTCTCGTGGAACTGACTCGCTTCTTTAAAATATGGATGCAACTGGAAAATATTTATATCCGTCAGTTTTTCTCAAAAGATGCGATCGAATACGGGATGGAAAACGGCAGATTTTTGCGGACTTTCGCCGTTCCGAACGATTCCGATTATACGGAAGAACAGATCGGCAACGCAATCAGTCATTATATTTCTACATTTGATGAAATGCTGAAAAATTATTTATCCGGAATTTATCATTCCACAGAAGAAATCGAAAAACGGTATCTTCAATATTTGAACAGCGGAGTACAATTGATTTGACCGCAAGGAGGTGAAAATTATGAACGCTCAAAAATTTACAAAAAAGGCACTGGAAGCGGTAAACGCCGCACAGAGTATTGCCATTGAAAATCAAAATATGCAGATCATGCCCGAACACTTGCTGTACGCATTGGTCGACCAGGAAGGCGGACTGATCCCCCAGCTTCTGAAAAAAATGGGCAAAGATACGGATAATCTGCTTGCCCTGCTCGATTCTGCCATCGGTAAGATCCCTGCGGTCAGCGGGAGCGGCAGAGAGCCTGATAAAATTTATATCTCCCCAGTTACCGATAAAATTTTCAATGAGGCGGAACGTCTCGCAAATTCCATGCGGGATGAATACGTGTCTGTCGAACA
>QAKO01000041.1 GCA_003343765.1 Bacillota bacterium
AACAAAACTGATTTTCAATATTCTACAAATTGCCGCATTCTTGTACGGCACGGAAAGCATTCCGAAAATGAAACATTCCCATCCGAAAAATCAGCGGATAAAGCAAAAATTCAAGAAAGTTCTTTTGACCGATGCAACATTGAAGTCTTTAAATCAGTCAAAGAATTTGACTTGTTTTACTCACCGCTGTTCGCTCTTTGAAATAAGATGTCTTCCCCTTTGGGAAAAGGAAAACAAAGAGGCTTTTCCCCGTCCAAGTTTTCCCGAGACATATCCACGGCATGGATTCGATGATTGGTATAAACCTTATAATAATAAATACCTCTCGAGGCGTCCATACAACAGGAATATGTCGTGGTATCCAATCTTCCCTCGCGCGTGCGGACACTTCCGCGCACCATTTCCACGCCGCTCAATATATGAAAAATCTGGGACAGACTGTCATCCGATACATCCGAATTGTGCAGCAGAAAAGCCGCCCGCACAAACCTTGACGACGATGAGGCATCCCCCGGCAAACCGATCCCGCCCATTCCTTGCGAATTCGGCGCAAGCTGTAATCCTTTTGCCATTGTGTTTTCGGGATAATCTGCCTTCAGATTCAGAAAATCCTTCAGTCTTTCCGTGTGATACGGAAAAGGCGGATTGTTGGTCAGAACTTTTACAGGATTTTTATATATCTGCAATCCGCCGCACATCGGTTCGGCAACCAGACAATCCCTTTCATCCGCAACCATCCAATGCAGCGGCGCAAGGGGCAGATTCTCCCGAAACGGTACCGCAACTACACAGACCTTTTTCAGCAATATCTCCGCCTGCAATACCGTTTCGCAACGCTCTAAAATATACGGGATCAGTTCGTACGGAGCAAGCTCGATCTCTCCGTTTTTTCCGCTCGGAAAATAATATGCATTTCCGGGAAAATTCAAAGACGCCATACACAGCCCTTTTTCATTGCAGGCTTCCGCATACAGCGGAACGCCGTTTTCCACTGCCGCCATGCCCACCATCGCATAAGCCTTTTCACACCTTTCGGCTCGCTTATATTCCTGGCGGAATCCGCGCGGACGCAGAACAACTCTTTCCCCGAACGAGTATTCGATATCCATATTCCTTCCGAACAGCAAACCATTCCCCTGCATCGCTATACAAGTACACATTTTTGTTTCCCCCTTCTATACTTTCTGCAAATATTTCTTTTTTAAACTCCCGCCGCAAAAAAACAGGCGCACACACATTCGGATACATCGGCAGAAATCATATTTGCACGCCCGTTCTTTCTGCCCGTCGCTCTGACATAAAACAATGCCGCATTCCGTTCTTCGGCAGTGCGGCATCTCCCTTTAAAAATTTTTCTTGCCTTTCGGCACGATCATATTCACTCTCCGCGGCAAGACATCGACGGTAACTTTTCCCGATATACCTTTCTCTCCGTCAAAATTCCAGACAACGCCGTCGTCCGCTTCCACCTCGAAATGTGAACCTTCGATCCGCACGATCTGCTTTTCTTTGACATGGTACCCGAACAAAAACAGATTCGCCAAAGCAAAAAATGCCCGTATCTTGTGAAAAAAATTCGGACGCCTTCTCTGACGAATGATTGCCGCTTCTATGATTCCGTCCGTCATGCTCGCACGGCGGTTCAGCCCGATCCCTGCAACATATTTCCCGTTCATAAATACGACAAAAACACTGTCCGTTTCCGTCTGTGATTTGCCGTCCGTCAGCTTTACATCGAAAACATCAAAATTCAGATTCTTGCGAATCCCTTCGATCCCGTACGCAAGACGCCCGATCAGCTTTTTCTGCGCCTGCGGCGTCGTATATGTCGCGCTCGTAAACGCTCCCGCCGCCACTATATACATGGCATAACGATCGTTTATCTTCATGCAGTCCAGTAAAACATTTTTGCCCGTCAGAATCACTTTCAACGCACCGCGCACACTCTTGGGAATCCCAAGAGAATGCGCCACATCGTTTACCGTACCGCCCGGTATATAACCGATCTCCGGAGCCGCACCCGCTTCGCAAAGCCCCTGCACCGCTTCGTTAAACGATCCGTCGCCGCCCGAAAATATGATCGCATCATACTTGGCGGCATTCTCGCGCACCACGCGCGTCATATCTCCGGCACAGGAAGTGGCGTGCGAATCCACACTTTCATACTTCTCTCCCAACCTGCGCAATATATACTCCAATCTCTTGCGTATCCTGCCCTTTCCGCTGACCGGATTGTAAATAAACAAACAACGCATCCCTGCTTAGCACCCTCTCTCTTTCTTCTTTCTATTATAACGCAATTCCGCCCGTTTTGCAATCGACATCTGTCTTTTTTTTAAAAATACTTCCTTTTCTGCTTTTTTTACGTTATAATGTATCTGTACGCAGTCGTTTCTGCAAACCATTTTAACGAAAGGCGGTATCTTATGAATTATCACATCGGAAATATGCTCATTTACCAGGAATTTGTCAGCGGGAACGATTGTCCGCTCTGCAGGATCCGTTCCATTCTCGAAAAGCGGCTCGTAGAACAATATCTCAATGAATCTGTCATGGAGGACTTCCAGCGCCGCATGGTCAACGAACGCGGTTTCTGTCTGCACCACACCGAAATGATGCATGCGCGCCAAAATAAACTTTCCTTAGCCCTCCAACACATCACCCGCCTGACAACGCTAAAGGGTCAGCTCGAAATCACTGCAGACTCCAAAAAAGCAAAAACTATGGGCGATTTCTTTATACATTCCCACGACACCTGCGTCATCTGCGATAACGTCGAGGTCAATATGATCCGCTACTATAAAACTGTGGCGGAAATGTTCTTCGCCGAAAAAAAATTCAAGGAAATTTTGCTGTCTGTCGACGGATTCTGTCTCGAACACTTCGGAAGTCTGCTCCGCTATGCCGACTTTGCAAGATCCCGTAAAAAAGATTATATCTACTCCCTTACAAAATTAGAAAAAGAATCCATCGAAAAACTTCTCGTCGACCTCAACCGCTTCGCCGCAAAACACGACTACCGCAACGCGGATATGCCCTGGAACGGCGCCGATAAAGCTCTCGCCCGCTCTATCATAAAACTCCATGGAGAACAATCCAAATAGATTTTATTCGTTGTTTACTCGACATATGTCGTATAAAATTTATCAAACCATTGACATACTTTGGAAAATAGAGTATAATGAAAACAGTTGACGGCCTCGACGTTGACAAAGGAGTGGGCGGAAAAATGAATAAGAAAGATAAGCGCAGCCGTAAAACAGTCAGCGCCATTCAAAGCACTCTGTTAGAATTACTCTGCACAAAAAGAGTCCAGGAAATTAAAATCGTGGATCTGTGCACGGCGGCAGACATCAATCGTACGACTTTTTACCTGCACTTTTCCGGAATAGCCGACGTCCTCGAAGAACTGCGGAGCGAGATCACCGAACGCATTTTTGAAAATATCGATGAAATTGCTGATTTCAATAAACCGAAAAACCCTATGCCGTTTTTAAACGTCTGTACTGACGTATTGGAATCTTATCCGCATTTCACCGATTTTGTGCGTATGTCTCAGGATGCGGATATCTTTCTTTCCAAATTGAAAAAACAGTTTTCTCAATCCATCTGCAAGCACTACCTGGAAACCTGCGGTTCTTGCATGGAAAATGCTGTGTATGTATTCCGTTTTCTCACTTCGGGAGTCCTTGACACCTATACAGAATGGCTGCAAAGCGACCGCTCTGTATCTTTTGATACCATTTTAAGTCAATGCGCTCCGATCGTCGCCGCCGGTCAGGAAATTTTAGCCAAAAACACCACCGAAAGTATGTAACGGCATAAATTTTAATATGGAGAACTCAGAATGCATATTGCCGTCATTGCCGACGTTCTCGGCGAAGAAAACAACGGAACCTCAATTACCGTAAAAAGACTTATAACAAACTTGAAAAAACGCGGACACGAAGTGCTTGTCGTGGCACCCGGAAATCCCGACGAAAAGGATTATTATCCCGTCGATAAAATCGATTTCAAGATCTTTAACGATTATGTCGCCAAAAACGGAGTCGTTCTCGCAAAACCAAACGAAGATCTTCTCCGTTCCGTGATCGAAAAATCCGACGTCGTACACGCCCTCATGCCCTTCCCGCTCGGACGTTCCGCCGTGCGCATCTGCAATGAAATGCATAAGCCGCTCACCACTGCCTTCCACGTCCAGCCTGAAAATGTAAGCAGCCATTTCGGATTACAGAAAAGCAAACCAGTCAATTCTTATATCTATAAAAATTTTTTCAACGGCTTTTACCGCTTTTCCGATTACATTCATTGTCCCACCGAATTCATTGCCGATCAGCTGCGCCGCCATGGCTACACGCAGGATCTCAGGATCATTTCCAACGGCGTTGATCCGGCTTTCGTACCCGGAAACGATCCTAAACCGGATGAATATGCCGATAAGTTCTGCATTTTGTCCACAGGCAGGCTCGTCAAGGAAAAATGCCAGAGCGAACTTCTCAAAGCGGCAGCCCTATCCAAATATGCGGACAAGCTTCAGATCTTTCTCGCCGGCGACGGACCTCAGGAAAAACGCTTGCAAAAACTCGGAAGCAAACTGCCGAATCCGCCTGTCATATCTTTCATGAAAAAAGAGGAACTCATCCGCACGATCCACTTCTGCGATCTCTATGTACATTGCGCTTACGCGGAAATCGAATCCATCGCCTGCGTGGAAGCAATTACCTGCGGCCTCGTCCCGATCATTGCTGACAGTAAAAAATCCGCCGCAAAATATTTTGCGCGCAACGAAAGCAATCTTTATCGGGCGGCAAATCCCGAAGATCTCGCCAGAAAAATCGATTATATGATCGAACACCCCGAGGTGCGGCAGACCCAGCGCGAACAGTATATCCGTTATGCCGAAAAATTCCAGATCGATAAATGCATCGACAAAATGGAAGAAATGTTCGAAGACGCCGTTGCAGGCCGCCATAAGAAACAGATCGTTTAATCCTATGTATAAAAACTGTTTAAAAAAAACGCCGCCCGCGGCGTTTTTACAATTTACTATGCCCAATCTTGGGAAACTCACCCTCGCAAAAGCCGCTTTCCTCTATATGCTCGGAGGTACCCTCGGTACTCTGTGGGAAGTCATTTTCAATGTGTTTTTCCAGATCGCAAACGGGTATACCGTTCAATTTATCTACTGCAGCGGAAGTCTGTTTACTACCTTTAACCCTGTCTATGGCTTCGGTACGCTCGTCATTGTAATATGTTTGCGGCGT
>QAKO01000016.1:0-10866 GCA_003343765.1 Bacillota bacterium
AAAGTCGGCATTGTCGGGGAGATCTATGTGAAGTATTCTCCGCTCGGGAATTCGCATCTGGAAGATTTTCTGTATTCGGAAGGGTGTGAACCCGTGGTGCCTGCTTTGATGGATTTTGTGCTTTATTGCGCCGTAAACAATATCAACGACGCAAAATTGTACAACAAAAAGAGCGCGGCGACACCGCTTTTCAAACTGGCATATAAATATTTGCATCATGTACAGGTCAGGATCATACGGATCACGGAAAAATACGGCTTTGAGCCTATGCATGATTTCGAACATTTGCGCAGATGTGCAGATAAAGTCATCAATCAGGGTGTGAAAATGGGAGAAGGCTGGCTGATCCCTGCGGAAATGGCGGCTTTGGCGGAAACGGGTACGGACAATATTGTCTGTGCGCAGCCGTTCGGGTGCCTTCCCAACCATATTGCGGGAAAAGGTACGATCCGTACACTCAAACAGATGTATGAACATGAAAACATTGTGGCGGTCGATTACGATCCGTCCGCAACAAAGGTTAACCAGGAAAACCGCATCAAACTCATGCTCGCCAGTGCAAGAGAAAACCTTTTGCAGAAAAATAAAAAATAGCAGGGCGGCCCAAAATATATCCTGAATTACAGTGCGTTTTTATAATATTTTGCGGATATGTATTCGTTTTTTCGAAACAAATTTGTATCGAAAAAAATATGCGAAGAGTTTGTTTCGAATGCGGAAAGACTGTATTCTGTCTTTGGGGAAAGATTTTCATATTTCCCCGAACAAAATCATCTGTTTTTTTACAGGGCGATCGTGATTTCGAGAAGGTTGTTTTTGAGTAAAAAAACGGTTTTGTATTTAAAAACACATTATAGAATTAATCGTGAAAGTACGGGAAGAACACTTATGAAGCAAGCGTATTGCAGTACGTTGCCATTTTGGCATAAACTATCGGAAAACGCTCAGGATAGATTTTGTGCGAATCTGAAACCGCAGAAGTATCATCGCGGTGAGCGGATTAACGGCGGCATAAGTTGCAAAGGCGTCATTTTTATTGTGAGCGGCTGTCTGAGAGTATATATGCTATCGGAAAGCGGGCGCGATATAACGTTGTTTCGGCTGTATCAGGGGGACGTATGTATGTTATCCGCTTCCTGTGTACTGCCGCAGATCACTTTTGATGTTTTTGTGGATGCTGAAGAAGATTGCGATTGCTATGTGATCCCTGGCGCCGTGTTTGCAGAGATCGCCGATCGCGACATGAATCTGAAAATGTTTGCCTATGAGACGGCTCTGACTCGGTTTTCCGAAGTGATGTGGGTCGTACAGCAGATACATTTTATGAAAGTGGACCGACGTCTTGCGGTTTTTTTGTGGGATGAGATGATGCGGACGGGAAACGAGCTGATCCCGCTCACGCAGGAACAGATCGCAAAATATATGAGTTCTGCGCGGGAAGTGGTTTCGAGAATGCTCAAATATTTTGCAAGTGAAAAAATCGTAAAAATTTTTCGCAAAGGAGTCATGGTCATCGATAAAAAACGTCTGAAAGAATTGGCGTTGGCGGAGTAGTGTGACTAGGTCACAGACAGTTGCCGGAAAATTGTGTTAAAATACGTGCAGAAAAAGGAGGAATATTTCTATGAGAAGCATTACGAAACTTGATCTGCAGTACGCCCACAGATTTTACGGATTTCGGGGCGAAGCGCAATATCTGCACGGCCATACAGGTGTTTTGACGATTGAAGTGGAAGATTCTGTGGAACCGGGAGTCAACATGGTTTTCCCGTGCAACGAAATTCAGAAAACGGCATGGTCGGTCTTGAAAAATTTTGATCATGCACTGATTTTGCGGGAGGACGATCCGCTGTTGCCTGCCGTCCTGGAAGTATATGAAAAACAGGGTATCCGAAACGGCGCCCCCAACAATGTCATGAAAGGGCCTGCGTTCAAAACGGAACTGGCAACGGCTTATCCGGAGTGCAGACTTGTCGTTACAAAAGAGACGCTGACCGTCGAGGGGATGATCAAAATCGTCTATGACCTTTTGAAAGACAAATTAAATATTGCAAAAATTACGTTTACGAGCGGCGTGAATGCGGCATCGGCTGAATTCAAAACAGAAAACAAAATCGAGCGTTGCCCGCTGTGCGGCATTGCTTTGAACGAAAAAGGCGTTTGCCCGAAATGCGGGTATAAAAAATCCTGACAACAAAAATGCGAAACAAGTGGGCGAGTAAGTCCGTACGGGCTTACTCGCCCACTTGTTTTATGCATTGTAAACATTGAAAAACAGGTGCGGCAAGGTAAAGGATTTTTCCGATTCTTTTAGTCTCCAAAGGGCGAAAGTAATTTTTAGAGAGAAAAATTTATAGAAAAGTGACGATAAAAAGAAACACAAATAAAAAAATCTGTTATAATGGTACGGTAGAATTGAAAGGCAAAGTTTTGTATATACTTTAGCTGAAAAACGGGTTCTTGCGGAATGAGGTTTTTATTTTTATGAAGAAAATTTTGCTGATTGCGACGGGCGGGACGATTGTGAGCAAAATCGGAAAGAGCGGATTAACGCCGCAGATACAAGCGGAAGAGCTTTTGCAATACGTGCCGCAGTGCAGGAAGTTTTGCGAAGTGGAGACGTTGCAGCTGATGAATTTAGACAGTACGAATATGTGTCCGCGCGACTGGGAGATCATTGCGGGGGCGATCCGTTCGCATTATGAGGATTTTGACGGGTTTGTGATCTGTCACGGAACGGATACGCTGGCATTTACGGCGGCGGTACTTTCTTATATGATTCAGAACAGTCCGAAACCTGTAGTTCTGACAGGATCGCAGAAACCGATCGATCTGGAGATCACGGACGCGCGTACAAATCTTGCGGACAGTCTGCTGTATGCTTCCGACGATGACTCGTCAGGCGTTTCGATCGTGTTTGACGGGAAAGTGATTGCCGGAACGCGTGCGAAAAAAATGCGTACAAAGAGTTATAATGCATTTTCTTCGATCAATTATCCGTGCCTTGCGGTTATACGCGACGGAAATATATTGCGTTACAACCAGACAAAGCTACAGGGTGAGCCGATTTTCTATGAAAAGCTTGACAGCCGCGTAGGGGTTTTCAAGCTGATACCCGGAGTGCCTTCGGATATACTGGATTATTATTTCCGCTTGTTCGATGCCGTTGTGATTGAAAGTTTCGGAACGGGCGGGATCCCCGATGCGTCGTACTATCGTTTTGCGGAGATCATTGAAAAATGGAGAGATCTCGGCAAGATACTGGTCATGTGCACGCAGGTCACAAACGAAGGGAGCGATATGAGCGTTTACGAAGTCGGAAAGAGCGTGAAAAATAAATTCGGATTATTGGAAACGTATGACATGACTTTGGAAGCTGCTGTCACAAAACTGATGTGGATCCTTTCTCTTACGCACGATCGGGATGAGGTGCGCAGGTTGTTTTATAAACCTGTCAATTATGATATCCTTTATCCTGTCCGTTAAGAAAAGAGTCGGTTGATGTTTTTTAAGAGAAATCGGATAGGTTATTTTCAATACGGTCAAAATATTCCCGGCTTTTCTGTTTTGAAATTTTATGCCCCGAATCAATATCGCAGAGAAAAATGCGGGTCTGTTTTTGTGCGGGCGGATGCGACTTTTTCGGCTGAGAGAGTTTAAAGAGATCTGGCGATGCTTTTTAATTTTATGACCGAACGAAACGGCTTGCAAGGTGCGGAAAAATGCAGAGCATTTTTCCGCTCCTTTACGCATACAATAGCGTATGGTATTGTTTAAAAAAGGCGCAGTAGCCGCCGCGGCAGTTTTGATTTGTCTGTTGCTACTATCGTGTTTAGGACTTTCGGCTGTGAGTTATGCCGGTGTACAGAGATCTTCGTATTGTATTGTGTTGGACGCAGGACATGGCGGAGTCGATCCGGGAGTACTCGGAACGGTTTCGGGCGTAAAAGAGAGTGACGTCAATTTAAAAATCGTACAAAAATTGCATGGTTTATTTGCGGATGCAGGTTTTCGGGTGGTGTTGACGAGAAAAAATCAAGGCGGGCTTTACGGCTTGCCGACGCAGGGCTATAAACGCCGCGATATGGAAAAACGGCGCGAGATCATTCAGGAAGCACAGCCGAATCTTGTAATTTCTGTTCATCAGAATAATTTTCTGGCAGATCGGACGCGCTATGGCGGGCAGGTATTTTTCCGCGAAGGCGATGAAAATTCGGTAGCCTTTGCCGAGTCTATCCAGCCGAGACTGAATGAACTCAGCGGCAGAGACGTTGCTGTGCTGAAAGGCGATTTTTTTATGCTGGAATGTACGGATGCTCCATCTGTGTTGGTGGAGTGCGGTTTTTTGTCCAATGCGCGGGAAGAGCAGCTGTTGCTTTCCGATGAGTATCAGAATAAAATTGCGGACGCCATATTCAAGGGTACGCTTTCTTATTTGTGCTGAGACGTTATCCGTTGCGGCGGAATCCGAAAATTATGTCCGTTGAAAAATTGTTTGGAAGCATTGTTTGCGGAAAAGCGTTTCGAATTTATTGTGGCCGCCATGCCTGCGCATATGCGCAGGCATGGCGGCATTTTTAAAACGAGTCCTGTTTGAATGAGATCAGCGGCAAAAGCTTTCCATAGCTTTCCATGCAGCAATGAGACTGCCGCAAAACATTTTATATTGATAGTGAGATAGTTTTGAAAAAATGCTGTTTTGCGCGTGCAAATGTTTACGCGCGCGTTTAAAATAGTATCCGCGTATTTATTGAATTTTTCTGCGCGGTATGATATAATGATTTTATGGTTAAATTCAATGAGAGGATGTCAGCGGAGCGTGCAAGGGGAATGAATGCCGTCGTGCTTGCGTTTATCGGCGATGCGGTATATTCCTTGTATGTACGGGAATCGCTTGTATTTGCATCCGACTATAAAACGGGAGTTTTGCAGAAACTGTCAGCGGAGCGGGTGAGTGCGAAGGGGCAGGCAAAGCTTGTCGATCGTATTTACGAAAAGCTGACGGCGGAAGAACAGGAAATTTTTCTGCGGGGCAGGAATTCGAAAAAACCGACAAAGAGCAAAAATGCGTCCGTAGCGGAGTATAATCTTTCTACGGGCTTTGAAGCGGTCATCGGGTATTTATATCTTACGGGAAATTACGGTCGCATAGATGAACTGATCGGCGGAGAGAACAATGAAGATTGAAGGAAGGAATGCCGTACTGGAGCTTTTGAAGACTTCGGCAACGGTCGATAAGATATTGATGCAGAAGGGAGCGGAGCATTCTGCGGGGCGGATCTTTGCTATGGCGCGCGAGAAAAATATCCGCGTGCAGTTTGCGGACGGGAAGGCATTGGATCGGGAAAGCGAAACGGGCAGGCACCAAGGTGTGATCGCCTATGTTTCCGATTACGAATATGCTGATTTTGACCGTTTTCTTGAAAAGAAAGAGGCACCGCGCTTTGTAGTGATCTGTGACGGGATCGAAGACGTACACAATCTGGGCAGTATTCTGCGGGTGGCGGAATGTGCGGGCGCGGACGGTGTGATCATCCCGAAGAACAAGAGTGCGCAGGTAAACGGAGCGGTGGTGCGCATATCGGAAGGCGCGGCAAACCATATAGCGGTGGCGCGCGTGCCGGGGATAAATTATGCCATTGACGAACTGAAAAAGAGCGGATATTGGGTCTACGGGTTGGAAGCGGACGGAGAAAATATTTACGGAACCGATCTGCGCGGCGATATAGCTTTGGTAGTCGGCGGAGAGGACAGGGGGATTTCGCGGCTCACGCGTGAGAAGTGCGACAAGATCCTGTCGTTGCCGTTGAAGGGCAATGTCAATTCGCTGAATGCGTCGGTTGCACTGGGTATAGCGGCATATGAGGCGGTGCGGCAAAGATCATGACGGATGAAGCAATGGCGCAGGCGGCGCAGACCGGGGACCGCGCGGCGGCGGAAAAACTTCTCGAAAAGTATAAAAATGCAGTGCGAGGGATCGCGCGCGGCTATTTTCTGGAAGGCGGGGATGCTGAAGATCTGGTGCAGGAAGGCATGATCGGACTGTATTCGGCCGTAACGGGCTATCGGGACGGTGGGATGAGTTTTAAAAATTTCGCATACCTTTGCATACATCGGCGTATTCTGAGTGCAGTCAAGAGCGCGGCGCGGAAGAAACATTCCGCCTTGAACACATACGTGCCGCTGTTTGATGCGGACGGGCAGTGTATGGAGCTTATTACGCAGGAAAACCCGGAAACCATGCTGATCGGCGGAGAGGAACGGGGCGAGTTTTTGGCGTTGCTGCAGAAAAATCTCACGCAGGCAGAGTATTCGGCTCTGACCGATTATATGGAAGGGTTGAGCATCGGAGAGATCGCGCGGAAAGAGAACAGGAGCGAGAAGAGCGCGGAAAATGCTGTCCAGCGAGCGAAGAAAAAAGTTTTGCAGATATTAAAGGACAGGAAAAACTGAGCGGAATTTGAACGCGGAACAGCAGATGCCGATCCGCGTAAGGAGATAATTATGGCATATCAGGCTTTGTACCGCACCTTTCGGCCGTCTACGTTGGACGGGTTGGTGCGGCAGGAACATATCGTAAAAATACTGGCGAATCAGATCGAAACGGGCAGGGTCGGACACGCGTATTTATTTTGCGGGCCGCGCGGAACAGGCAAAACCAGTACTGCGAAGATTTTTGCGAAGGCGATCAACTGTCTGCATCCCGTAAACGGTTCACCGTGCGGAAAATGTGAGGTGTGTAAAGCGCTTGCGGATCCTGCCAACCTGGATATTTCGGAGATCGATGCGGCGTCCAACAACGGCGTGAACGAAATGCGCGATCTGCGTGAAAAGGTACAGTATCCTCCTGTTTCGGCGCGCTTTAAAGTTTATATTATCGACGAAGTCCATATGCTTTCCGATTCGGCGTTCAACGCGCTTTTAAAGACTTTGGAAGAACCTCCCAAGCATGCGGTGTTTATTCTGGCAACGACCGAGCCGCATAAACTTCCTGCGACCATTCTTTCAAGGTGTATGCGGTTTGATTTCAAACTCATCCCGCAGGAAGATATCGAAGAGCATCTGAAAAAGATTCTGCAGGAGATCGGCAAGGAATACGAAGACGAAGCGGTTTCGGCGATCGCGCGCGCAGGGGCAGGCAGTATGCGTGACAGTCTTTCGGTGGCGGATATCTGTATCTCGTACAGCAAGGGTAAGCTGACATACGCGGATGTCTGCGAGGTGTTGGGTTCGGCAGATTTTTACGAAGTTGCGAAGTTGGGCGAAAGCGTTCTGAAAGAGGACGTGTCCGCAGCTCTTTCCGAAACGGAAAAGGTGATCGCATCGGGCAAGGGTGTGGGCGTGCTGGCAAAAGATATGCTGACATTTTTAAACCGCTGCACGATCGCGAAGACCTGCCGCAACGCCCAGGAGCTTCTGGGACTACCTGCCGAAATGTTTGCGGAAGTCAAGCGCATTGCGGACGCCGCTGACGGCAGAAAGATCCTGCGCACGAGCGAAATTTTTGCGCAGGTGGAAACGGATCTTCGCTATTCCACGTCGCCGCGGATTCTTTTTGAAACGGCGATCGCTAAGGCTTGTCTGCCGCAGGCGGATCAGGATGTGCTGACTTTGGCACGGCGGTTGGATGCGCTGGAGGCAAAATTAAGAAGCGGCGGATTTTCCGCACCGCAGGCTTCGCCGCAGGGCGCGCGCATGACGGAAGATTCTGATTCTCCGTTTACGGAAAGCGTGCCGCGCCGCGCGGCGCGGCCGCGCATGGCAGAAGAAGAACCGCCCGCGGAGCTTTTTTCTGCGCCGCGCACATCGTTTGCAGACAGAAAACCCGAAATTGCAGGGAATACGAACGCGCTGGAAAACAGAAAGGCGGCGGGTGCGCTGTTTATGCGGTCTTTAAGAAAAAATGTCAAGAGCGGCGTGTTGTTTACGATGTGTCAGGATCTGGAAACTTCGTTCGAAGGGGATACGTTCGTGCTTACGACAGACAACGAAGTCATAGCCTCGCGGCTGAACAGTACGGAAAATCATAAGAGCCTGCAGCAGGCGTTGGAAGCGATCGGGATTCATGATTTTGTGGTACGGCAAAAAGGAGAGAAGGCGGATCCTGCGAAAGAGCAGATTGAACAGCTCAAGCGGGATTTTCCCGATACGGACATTGAAGTAAAATAGGAAAATAGCAACAAGATTCACGGCAGACAAAAGTTTACGGGGAACTTGTCGGATAAGCGGCGCGAAGAGCGCAGGAACAGAAAGACAGAAAAGGAAGGATAGAAAAATGGCAGGATTTAAAGGCGGAATGGGTGGCGGAAATATGCAGAACCTGATGAAGCAGGCGCAGAAAATGCAGGAACAGCTGCAGGAAACGGAAAAACTTCTGGAGGACTGGGAGATCGTGGGCACGAGCGGCGGAGAAGCGGTGGTCGTGTACATGAATGCGAAAAAGAAGATCGACGGGATCGAGTTGGATCCGAAAGTGGTTGATCCCGAAGACGTCGAGATGCTGGAAGATCTGATCATGGCGGCGATCAACGACGGTTATAAAAAAGCGGACGAAGTTTACCAGGAAAAGATGGGCCCGTTCGGCGGAATGGGCGGCATGGGAGGCCTTTTTTAAACAATGCAAGTCTACATTGAACCGATCGGAAGGCTGATCAACGAGTTTTCCAAACTCCCCGGGGTCGGCAAAAAGTCAGCCCAGCGGTATGCCTATAAGATCATCAACATGACGGAGAGCGAAGCGCAGGAATTTGCCGCCGCGATCCTGAACGTAAAAAAGAAAGTCCGTTATTGCAAAGTATGCGGAAATTTTACGGAAGATGAGGAGTGCGAGATCTGTCGTCAGCGCGATCACCGCGTGATCTGTGTTGTGAAAGAACCGAAAGACGTCATTGCACTGGAAAAACTTCACGAATACAAGGGAGTGTACCATGTCCTGCACGGAGTGATCAACCCGATGGAAGGGATCGGACCGAACGATATCCGTATCCGCGAGCTTTTAGCCCGCGTAGGCAAAGAGCCGGTGGAAGAAGTGATCCTTGCGACCAATCCCGACGTGGAAGGGGATGCGACGGCTCTTTATATTGCCAAACTTTTAAAACCGCTGGAGATCAAAGTTACGCGGCTCAGCAGAGGGATCCCCATCGGTTCGGAGATCGAATATACCGACGATGTAACGCTTTCGCGCGCCTTTATTGAACGGAAAGAAATTTAAGTTTACGGTAAAATTATTTTCGTTTCTTAGGTACGTAATACAATTTTATGGACAAAAACAGGAAATCGGAGGGGAATAAATTGAATAAAATATCGGTGCTTGGCTGTGGAAGATGGGGTTCGTTTATTGCATGGTATCTTGCAACGAAGAAAGGAAAAGAAGTCTGGTCGTGGGGGCCGGACGGCGATTATTCGTACGAAGTTTTGAAAAATACCGGCAAGAACGAATACGTTACCTTGGATAAGAGCATTGTTCTGACCTGTGATCTTGCGAAGGCGGTGGCGCGCGCGGAGATCATTATCATTTCGATCAGTTCGCAAGGGTTGCGCGGTTTTATCGAGAAAATCAAGGCCTGCGGTGATGTTTCCGAGAAATATTTTGTTCTCTGCATGAAGGGGATCGAAGTGGAAACGGGCGAACGCCTTTCGCAGATTCTGATCGATGCGGGCATAGCGAAAGAGCGGATCGCGGTCTGGGTAGGCCCGGGTCATATCCAGGATTTCACGGCGGGCATTCCGAATTGCATGGTCATCGACAGCTACAACGTGGAACTGAAAAAAATGCTGGCGGACGATTTCAAGAGCGATCTGATCCGTTTTTATTACGGGAACGACATTATCGGCACGGAGATCGGCGCCGCGGCAAAGAACGTGATGGGTATTGCGGCGGGCGTACTGGACGGCGGCGGCATATCTACGCTGAAAGGACCTCTGATGTCGCGCGGGGCAAGGGAAGTTGCAAGGCTGATCAAGGCTCTCGGCGGCAATGAGCTTTCCGCATACGGTCTGGCACATTT
Organism: Bacillota bacterium; assembly: GCA_003343765.1. Taxonomy (GTDB): domain Bacteria; phylum Bacillota; class Clostridia; order Christensenellales; family Borkfalkiaceae; genus Borkfalkia. Next base: position 10,008 of record QAKO01000016.1, read on the forward strand.
AGGTGATTATGAAACGACGCTCTTTTCGCACCATTCTCACAATCGTATGTACGGGGAAATGCTGGTGAAAGGGCAGAAATTTGAAAAACTTGCCGAAGGTGTTATGACGGCGGCGGCCATGAAAAAACTGGGCGAAAAACTGGGTGTGGATCTTCCGATCACGGACGCAGTTTACGATATCTGCTTTACCGATTCGCCGCTGAATAACAAAGACGGCAAGAATCTTTGCATGGATATTATATTGAAATTGTTCTCGCGCGATACGAAGTTTGAGTTTTGAGAGAAAAATTTTTTAAAAAAGAGGGGATTATGAAAAAGGGAATATTTTGTATGCTGTTTGCGGTGCTTGCTTTGTTTTCACTTGCCGGTTGTGCGGGGGGCGGAAATTTGGTTTCCGGAAACACGAAAACAGCGGAGGTCGCACTGAACAAGAAATATGTATTTCAAGAGGACATAGCTTTGGAAGAAGGTGAGCAAAGTTATTTCATATTCACAGACAGTGATGAAGGGTGTTATCACTATTATTCCTACTTTTACAATGAATATCAAGGGGCAGAAGAGATTACCGAATTTACTGTTTATTTTAAGTATTATATTGTGGATGATGTACTGACCTGCTTCTTTGACTCTGTCGAGTATGGAGAAAAACATACGGAAGAGAAGGATCAGGTGAAGACTTATTGGAAAAATACGTTGGCGGCAAATAAGAATTATCTGATGAACACGGGCGGAAACTACTATGTCAACGTGGATTTTCTGGAAAATGAGATTCCGAACTTCGGAAAATAAGACGGAAGATGCGCGCCGAAATTTTTCGGCGCGCATTCTTATCGTAGAAGAAAAGGGAAATTTGAAAGGA
>QAKO01000016.1:14365-25237 GCA_003343765.1 Bacillota bacterium
CAAGAGGACATAGCTTTGGAAGAAGGGGAGCAAAGTTATTTCATATTCACAGACAGTGATGAAGGGTGTTATCACTATTATTCCTACTTTTACAATGAATATCAAGGGGCAGAAGAGATTACCGAATTTACTGTTTATTTTAAGTATTATATTGTGGATGATGTACTGACCTGCTTCTTTGACTCTGTCGAGTATGGAGAAAAACATACGGAAGAGAAGGATCAGGTGAAGACTTATTGGAAAAATACGTTGGCGGCAAATAAGAATTATCTGATGAACACGGGCGGAAACTACTATGTCAACGTGGATTTTCTGGAAAATGAGATTCCGAACTTCGGAAAATAAGACGGAAGATGCGCGCCGAAATTTTTCGGCGCGCATTCTTATCGTAGAAGAAAAGGGAAATTTGAAAGGAGCTGCAGGGAACGAAATCTGTACGGTTTGAATAAAATAAAAAAGCGGCTGCGCCTTCCTGCATTTATCAGGAAGGCGCAGCCGCCCTTAAACTACTCCAGTAACTATTTCAGTAACTGCTTCTGGTAAACTCTTCCTTAAAAGTTTCTGATAAATGCTTCAGTAATACTTCAGCGGTTTTTATTTTCCGTTTTCTGGATCAGGCGGAAGCATTCACTCAGATGATAGGAGAGGGCGTCCAGTTCGTCTTCATTCAAACCGCTGAATTTTTCACGGAATATGTCCATTGCCTGTTTTGCATAATACATTGCCAATTCTTCACCGTCGGGTAAAAGAGAAACATTGACTTGTCTGCGGTTTTTTTCGTCAGTTTCGCGCAGCAATGCTCCGCGGTTTTCCAGATCGTTTACGATTCGAGTCATCTGCTGGTTGGAAACTCCCAGCCGATCGGCGAGTTCGCTCATGCTGATTTTTTTCATTTTTTTCAGGATCAGCAGACAAAAAATCGCGTGCCGCGGCAGTTTTTCGTCAATTTTGTGCGGCGGAGCGATATAATCGCGCCGAAGTTGCGGCATGGCAGAATAAATAAGCCGCGCCAATTTTTCGATTTTTTCTTCTTTCAATGTCCCGCCTCCTTTTTCTAAATTATAAACTTTCGGAATCCGCTTGTCAATCATTTTACATACTTTTCACAAATGTTAAATATAAATATATGTGAAATATTTGACAGAAGAAAGGCAAGCGTGCTATAATTTGCAGCAAGTAAACAAGGGAATTTCAAAGAGGTATTCATGCTTAGAATTTTTAAGACTTTGAAATGGAAGGAATGGATCTACGCATTGTTTGGCGTAGGATTCATAGTGTTGCAGGTCTGGCTGGATCTGACGATGCCCGATTACATGGAAGAGATCACGAAACTTGCGGTATCGGGGGCGGCGTCAGGCGGGGAGATCTGGAAGAACGGAGCTTTAATGCTGGGGTGTGCGCTGGGAAGTGCGATCAGTTCGATGCTGGTCGGATATTTTGCGGCGAGAATCGCGGCAACGGTATCTTTTCGTTTGCGTAGTCAGGTATTTGACCGCGTGGAGAGCTTTTCGATGGAAGAGATCAATCGTTTTTCCACCGCATCTCTCATTACACGCACGACGAACGACATCCAGCAGGTGCAGATGGTCATATCCATGGGATTGCAGATCATGGTCAAGGCACCGATTCTGGCGGTGTGGGCGGTCTGCAAGATCCTTACGCGCAATTGGCAGTGGTCTGTTTCGACGGCAGTCGCGGTCGGCATTATGGTGATCATGCTTCTGTTTATTTTTCTGGCGGTGTTTCCGAAATTCCGTCTGGTTCAGAAACTTACGGACAATCTGAACGGGGTCACGCGTGAGAATCTGACGGGCGTGCGCGTTGTGCGTGCGTACAATGCGGAAGAGTACCAGCAGAAAAAATTTGAAAAAGCGAATACGGATCTGACAAAGACGCAATTATTCACTTCGCGGGCGATGGCGATCATGATGCCGATGATGACGATGATCATGAGCGGGCTTACGCTTGCGATTTATTGGGTGGGTGCGTACCTGATTGGCGATCTTCCCACGGGTGCGGAACGCTATGAGATGTTTGCGCAGATGTCGGCGTTTTCGGGGTATGCGATGCAGGTCGTGATGGCATTCATGATGCTGGCGATGATCTTTATCATTCTGCCGCGTGCGATGGTATCGGTACGGCGTATCGGTGAGGTGCTGGACGCGACATCGAATATTGTGGACGGTACGCTTTCAGCCGCGCCGGAAGGTTCTCCTGTCGGAACGGTAGAATTTCGGAACGTTTCTTTTAAATATCCCGACGCGTCGGAGTATGTCCTGCACGATTTGACTTTCAAAGCGGAAAAGGGGCAGACGGTAGCGTTTATCGGATCGACGGGCAGCGGAAAATCCACGGCGATCAATCTTGTGCCGCGCTTTTACGATGCGACGGAAGGCGAGATCCTGGTGGACGGCGTGAACGTAAAAGATTACACCTTGCGTGCTTTGCATGATAAGATCGGGTATGTGCCGCAGCGCGCTGTCCTGTTTTCGGGTACGGTGGAGAGCAACGTGGCGTACGGAGCGAAGGACGGGCTGGAATTTACAAAAGAAGGCGTCAAGGACGCCGTGCGGATCGCGCAGGGTCAGGAATTTGTGGAAAAGATGGAAGGCGGATACGAGGCGCACATTGCGCAAGGCGGCACGAACGTTTCGGGCGGACAGAAACAGCGTCTTGCGATCGCACGCGCGGTCTGCAGGAAGCCTGAAATTTATATTTTTGACGATTCGTTCTCAGCGCTCGACTATAAGACAGACCGTTTGCTGCGCACCGCGCTGAAGCGGGAAACGGGCGGCGCGACGTCGCTGATTGTGGCACAGCGGATCGGAACGATCCGCGATGCCGATCTGATCATTGTACTGGATGAAGGCAAAGTGGTCGGGCAGGGCACGCATGAGGAACTCATGAAAAACTGCGAGGTATACCGCGAAATCGCGTATTCGCAGCTTTCCAAAGAAGAACTGGAAGAAAACGGGGAGGTGAGCGAAAATGGCGGAAACTGACAGAGCGCCCCGTCGTCAAGGGCCGATGGGCGGACACGGCCCCGGGCCGCGCATAGCGGAAAAACCGAAAAACTTCAAGAAAGCGATGGGGAAACTCATTTCTTTCATACGCCCGTATGTGGCGGCGATCGTCATTGCATTGCTGTTTGCGGTGGCGGGCGTTGTGCTGAACCTGATCGGGCCGAATGTCCTGAGCGATCTGACCGATGCGATCCAGGCAGCGTTTTTGCAGAACGGAGTCCTGGGTACTTTTGAAATGGATATGGAACGTGTTCTGATGCTCTGTATCTTTCTGGTTGTGCTGTATGGGGCGGGCTTGCTCTGTTCGTACATTCAGGGACTGATCATGGCGACGGTCACACAGAAAAATTCAAGAAATCTGCGCACGGCTATATCCGAAAAAATCAATCTCATTCCTTTGAGCTATTTCGATACGCACAGCATCGGCGACGTACTTTCGCGCGTGACCAACGATGTGGATATGATCGGACAGACTCTGAACCAATCCGTCGTAACGTTGGTAACGGCCATCGTTATGCTTTTTGGAAGCGTGATCATGATGTTTGTCACAAACTGGATCATGGCGTTTACGGCGATCGCGGCGAGCCTGATCGGATTTGTGTTCATGTTCCTGATCATGGGCAAATCGCAGAAATATTTTGCGCGCCAGCAACGGTATCTCGGCGAGATCAACGGGCATATTGAAGAATCGTATTCCGGACACAATGTCATCAAGGCGTATAATGCGGAAAATGCCGTAAAGGAAGTTTTTGACGACATCAACTATAAATTATATCAAAGCGCATGGAAGTCTCAGTTCTTTTCGGGATTGATGATGCCGCTCATGACCTTTGTCGGAAATCTCGGTTATGTAGCGGTCTGCGTTGTGGGGGCGGTGCTGGTCGCAAACGGAAATATCGAATTCGGAACGGTCATCGCGTTTACGCTGTATGTGCGTCTGTTCACTTCGCCGCTTTCGCAGCTGGCGCAGGCATTCACGAGTATGCAGACGGCCGCGGCGGCGAGCGAGCGCGTATTCGAATTCCTGGAAGAAAAAGAACTTTCGGATGAGAGCGCAAAAACTACCGTCTTATCCCCTTCGGAAGTGCGCGGCGACGTCTCTTTTGAACACGTTCATTTCGGGTATGATCCCGAAAAGATCATTATCAATGATTTTTCGGCGGAGGCGAAAGCAGGGCAGAAGATCGCGATCGTAGGGCCGACCGGCGCGGGTAAAACGACAATGGTCAATTTGCTCATGCGTTTTTATGAGATCAACAGCGGAAATATTAAAATCGACGGGATCCCGACGAGCGATCTGACGCGCGAGAACGTGCACGATCTGTTCTGTATGGTATTGCAGGATACGTGGCTGTTTGACGGTACGATCAAGGAAAATGTGATTTACAGCAAGGAAAACGTATCCGATGAGGATGTCGTGCGCGCCTGCAAAGCGGTCGGATTGCATCATTTTATCATGACGTTGCCCAAAGGTTATGATACGGTGCTCGACGATAAGGCAAATTTGTCCGCAGGGCAGAAACAGCTTGTCACCATCGCGCGCGCAATGATCGAAAATGCACCCATGCTGATTCTGGATGAAGCGACGAGCTCTGTGGATACGCGTACCGAAGAACTCATACAAAAGGCGATGGATAAACTGACGGTGGGTCGTACGTCTTTCATCATTGCACACAGGCTTTCGACCATTCGCAATGCGGATCTGATCCTAGTCATGAAAGACGGCGATATCATCGAAAAGGGCAACCATGAACAGCTGCTCGCAAAAAAAGGTTTTTACGCCGATCTTTACAACTCACAGTTCGAAAGCGCTTAACGCTGTTCCGAACAGGAATGCAAAGTATAGCAAAAGCGCCCGTCTGCGCAAATTTCTGCGCAGACGGGCGCTTTTGCTGTTATTTCCCTTGTGCTTGACTTTACCGGCAATTTGTCGCCGATAAAAAAGTTTTTTCGTAAATTTGAGAATATTGTCTGACTGCGAAAAATTTTAAAATCCATATTTTTCGCTGAAAAATAAAATGTACGTTATCCGTTATTTTAGTACAGCGCAGGTCTTTCCGTGATTCAGCCATGCAGAAAATGCGCTCGGATCTGAAATATTAACGGACTTGGAATGTTATTGGACTTGGAATGTTATCGGATGGATTTTCCCATTTCATAGGCTTGCTGCATGGCGGGGGTATGGCGTACTTCGCCTTTTTTCCAGACGCCTGTCCCGTAAACGCAACCGCATTCTTCGGGATCTTCCAGACAATCGGTGAAGCCGCGCAGAGTGTCGAAAGTGCGCTCCATATTTTCTGCGGTTTCGTCCGCCATGGTGGCAATAAAGTAGAATTTTTTGCCCTTCATTTCTTCATAACAGGTACTGCAACGGTCAATGAGCGCTTTTAATTGGGCGCAGGGTGCATAAAAATAAACGGGTGTGGCAAACACGATCACGTCCGCTTCGACCATTTTTTCAATGATTTCGGGGGCGTCATCCTTTTGCGGGCAGGGTTTTCTCAGCTCCGAACAGGTACCGCACCCCGTACACATCCCGATTTTCTTTTGGCGGAGCCGTACTATCTCCGTCAGATTCCCGCTTTCCGCTGCTCCGCGCGCAAATTCGTCGCTTAAAATTTCACTGTTGCCGCCTGCACGCGGCGTAGATGAAATGATCAGTACTTTTTTATTCATGATGATTTCCTTCCTTTGTCTGTGTTTTTTGTCTGATTGTATTATAAATCCTGGAGTCGGCTCCAAGTCAAGCCTTTTTTGAAAAAATTCTGCCACCGAAGAGGAAAATTTTGACGGTACAAAATTATCCGATATGCGGAGTCGACGGAATACGGATAAGGTTCGGAACGGGCGGGAAAGCTTCGGCAGTACAACACAACCCGGGAAAGGAAGAAACCTCATCGGATGATTATAAAAAGAGTTTAGAAAACAGGAAAAAACAATAAGTTCGGGCATATATATAGAAGATATGAATGGTTATTTTAAAAAAACGGCGCATACGGTAAAATTATCGTTTACGCTGGTGGGGACGATCGTCGGAGCGGGTTTTTTATCGGGGGCGGAGCTTGTCCGCTTTTTCCCTTCGGAAGGGTATTTGTCCTATGCGATAATTTCCGCGCTGCTGTATGCGGGATGTTTTTATCTGTTGTATCGGTGCGGGAAAAAATTCGGCGGATTTGCAGGCACGGTCAATGCGTTGTTCGGAAAAGGCGCGCAGATCATCCGCAGTGTTCTGCTGATCAGCTCTCTCGTCATGTGTGCGAGTATGTTTGCGGGACTGAACGCTGCGGCGGAGGAGGGATTGGGTTGGAAGAGTGTCTTCCCTCTGGCGGCACTGACAGCGTTGCCGCTTTTGTATTTTTTATCGGGAAAAGGCGTGAAAGGATTGTTCTGGGTCAACCTTGCTCTGGTGCCGTTTATTCTTGTTTTTGTGGTATCGTATGCCGGAATTTCGTACGAACCCGGCTTGGCCGGTGATCCTTTGTTGGCATTTTCCTGTCTGTTTTCGATCCTGGTTTACGTGGCTATGAATTGTTTTCTGGCGGCGCCGCTGATCTGTGACGCGGGAGCAGAAGGAGAAAACGGCGGGGGCGGCTGTATTACGGCCGCGGCTCTGATCGGATTTTGTACGGCAGTTCTACTTTCCAACATTGCAAAGGCAGGTGAGGCGGCGCAGAATGCGCAGATGCCTTTTTTGTACGCGCTGGGTGGGGAAAAGATCAAAGTCATTTTTTCGCTCGTCTGTATTTGCGGGATCTTGACGACGCTTTTTTCTTCCTGGTATCCTCTGCATACCGCAATGCAGGAAAAGCGGCGCGCCAAAGTCTGGCGCGCCGCCCTGCTCGCGGCTGCGTTCGTGCTGTCGCTGTTCGGATTGAAACCGATTATCCGGTTTGTGTATCCGCTTGTCGGCGCGGCAGGCGCAATTTTCCTTGCGGTGTGCGTCGTGCGGAGCCGTTTACTTTTTGACGAGCCATTTTTCGGCAAGCGCGACCAGCGCGTACATGCCTGCGGCAAGCACGCACAGGATCGCCGTTGCCGCCATCACGAGATCTAAACGGAATACCTGGCCGCCGTAAACGATCAGATAGCCGAGCCCCGCTTTGGATACGATGTATTCTCCCATGATCGAGCCGATCCATGCCATGCCGACACAGATCTTCAGCATTCCGATAAACTGCGGAATGGCGGAAGGTATGACGAGTTTGACCAGGATTTGAAATTTTGTCGCGCCCATGGATTCGAGAAGTAAGATCTTGTTTTTGTCTGTCGCTAAAAATCCGCCGAGCATGTTCATGACGGCGACGATGATCCCGACCAGAACGGTCATGAATACGATGGCGGAAGATCCCGTTCCGAACCAGATGATAATGACCGGCCCGAGTGCGATCTTCGGCAGGGAATTGAGTACGACGATATACGGTTCCAATACCCGCCGCGCGCCTTCGCTCCACCATAGGAGCAGGGCGATGCTCGTGCCGAGAACGACGGCGATGGCAAAGCCTGCGAGCGTTTCCCAAAGCGTCGTGCCGATGTGATAGAAAAGCGAGCCGTCGGAGGCGAGACTCACGATCATGTTCCAGATACGGGAAGGGGAACTGATGATAAACGGGTCTACCAGCTGTAATGCGGCGATCAGTTCCCAGACCCCGAGAATGAAAATGAGAAGCCCTGCGCGCCAGATCTGTACCAGCAGATTGTTTCGGCGCAGTTTTTTTAAGTACAGCGCATGTTCGGGTGAACATATGCGCACGGTATCCGATGATTTTTTCATGCGTTCAACTCCTTCCAGAGCAGTTCAAACCATTTTGAAAACTGCGGCGATTCGCGGCGCTTGAGCGGCACGGCATTCCCGAACAGAAGCTCGTGCGCGGCGACCACCTTCGCGGGGCGCGCGCTCAGCACAAAAATGCGGTCGGCAACCGAAATGGCTTCCGAAATGTCATGCGTAACCAGAATGGCTGTCTTTTTTTCGCTGCGGATGATGTTGTACACGTCATCGCATACGGAAAGCCGCGTCTGGTAATCGAGTGCGGAAAACGGTTCGTCGAGCAGCAGAATATCGGGCTGTGCCGCCAGCGTGCGGATGAGCGCCGCACGCTGGCGCATTCCGCCCGAAAGCTGGTCGGGCATATGCTTTAAAAATCCGCCCAGTCCGTATTTTTCCGCAAGAGCCAGCGCGCGCTTGCGGTTTTCGGGCGTGTTGATCTTTTTGATCTCCAGGGGCAGAAATATGTTCTGTTCCACCGTCCGCCACGGGAAAAGTTCGTCTTTTTGCAGCATATATCCGAAACATGCCATGCCGCGCCGTACTTTTTCGCCGCGCACGCGCACGCTTCCTTCCGACGGCGGCAACAGCCCCGCCGCAAGGGAAAGTACGGTCGTCTTTCCGCAACCCGAAGGCCCGATCACCGCTATGAATTCGCCTTCGTTCACGCTGAAACTCATGCCGTCTGCGGCAAGCGTTTCGCCTGTCTTCGTATGATAGATCATGCGCACACTGTCAAATTCAAGAATAGGGTTGCCCTGTTGTTTCATTGGTGTTTCCTCTCCGTTTGTTCAAAACTTCTGCCCGCAGTGCAGTCCTTTCAGCCTGCACTGCGGGTTCCTTTACTCGTTCAGCTGTGCGTAAATCCTGGAAGAATAGGATGTATCCACCAGTTCGGAAAGCGTTACCCGCTTTTCCAGTTCTCCGGCATTTTCAATGATGTCCTGCAGACGGTTGAATGCGTCTTCGGTCATGGTCATGTCTTCCTGCCAGGAATCGATTGCTTTGTAGCTGTTCAGCGACGTTTCAATGGAAGAAACTTCCGTTCCGTCAAAATAGGATTTCAAAAGCTCCGCCGCCGTCGCGCTGTCCGTATCGTTGATGTATGCGATCCCTTTCATCACCGCCCGCAAAAAGCCTTCGATCACGCTTTCGTTTTCGGAAATATACTTTTCCCGCGCGATAAAGCAGGTGTAGGGCACTTCGCCCGATGCTTCGCCCACGGACGCTACAATATACCCCTTGCCCGCTTTTTCGTATTCGGACGCAACAGGCTCAAACATCGTGCAGTAATCGGCAGTACCACCTTCGAAGGCGGCGGTCATATTATTGAAGTTCACGTCGTAATTCATATGCACGTTCACGCCGTCGGTCAGTCCGTTTGCATTGAGAATGTATTCAAAGGTCATGGCCGGTACGCCGCCTTTGCGGCCTGCCAGAATCTCTTTGCCCGCAAGACTGGTCGCCCAGTCGAATGTATCCGCTTCGTCAACACGCGAAACGAGGAACGATCCGTCACGCTTGGTCAGCTGCCCGAATACCGTCGGTACGTTGTTGGAGCCTCCGATCAGTACGTAAAGCGCCGCTTCCGGCCCGCAGAATCCGATGTCCGCACTGCCCGAAAGCACCGCCGCCATCACGTTGTCTGCTCCGCCGCCGTTGGAAAGATCGATCTCTATGTTTTCATCTTCAAAATAGCCGAGCGCTTCCGCCGCATACAACGGTGCGTAAAACACGGAATGCGTCACTTCGCTCAACCGTATCTTTGTCGCGCCCGTGTTGCTCTGGCAGGCAGAGAATGGCAGCACTGCAAACAGTACGCAAAGAATTGCCGTAAGTATCTTTTTCATGTAAAACCTCTCTAAAATATAAAGTCTGATATTTTATTGTATGCAGAAGCCTTTCTTTTTGTTTGAACTTTTCCGTGTATTTGCCCGTGATTTTTTTAAGAAGAAAATGTTTTTGAAGGCGGCTTGGAGAGAAAGGAGCAAAACGAAGAAAAGGGGGAACGGAATACAACGGATTTTTTTAGGGAAAACCAAAATAGATTGACAATCATCGCATGATTTATTATAATGATTCACATACACTAAAATGGGGAAAAAGCGCGGATGGCGCGATAGAAATTTTTTTTGCCGCGGGGTGAGACGGCAAAAGGGGAAGGTTGTTTATGGAAATGCAAAAGACGTACAATCCGAAAGATTTCGAGGACAGGCTGTATGCCGAATGGATGGAGAAGAACTATTTCCGTGCGGAAGTAGACCCTTCCAAAATTCCGTTCACGATCGTGATTCCGCCCCCCAATATTACGGGACAGCTGCATTTGGGACATGCTCTCGACAACACGATCATCGACGCATTGATCCGTTTCAAGCGTATGCAGGGGTATTCGGCGCTGTATCTGCCGGGGTGTGACCATGCGTCCATTGCGACGGAAGTCAAGATCGTCGAGCAGATGAAGCAAGAGGGGCTGACGAAAAAGGATGTCGGCCGCGAAGGATTCCTCAAACGCGCCTGGGCATGGAAAGAAAAATACGGCGGACGCATTGTGGAACAGATGAAAAAGATGGGCGTTTCCTGTGACTGGTCGCGCCTTGCGTTCACGATGGACGAGAATTGTTCGCGTGCGGTGCGGGAAGTATTTGTCAATCTCTATGAAAAGGGATTGATCTACCGCGGCGATCGGATCATCAACTGGTGTCCCGGCTGCAAGACGGCTTTGTCGGACGCGGAAGTGGAATACAGTGAAGACGCATCTTTCTTCTGGCATCTGAAATATCCTGTCAAAGACAGCGACGAAAGCATTGTGGTGGCGACGACGCGTCCGGAAACGATGCTCGGAGATACGGCCGTAGCCGTGAATCCGAATGATAAGCGCTATACGCATATGATCGGTAAGACGCTGACCCTGCCGTTGGTAGGGCGCGAGATCCCGATCGTTGCGGACGATTATGTGGATATGGAATTCGGTTCGGGAGCGGTAAAGATCACGCCCGCGCACGATCCGAACGACTTTGAGGTCGGTTTGCGGCACGATCTGCCCGTGATCCGCGTCATGAACGATGACGGAACGATGAATGCGGA
>QAKO01000080.1 GCA_003343765.1 Bacillota bacterium
TTCTCTCTTTTGTGCTATGCCCTTTTTTTCGTGCAAATTTTTTCTTCGGAGGACAAAAATTTGTAGGGAAACAAGACAAAGACCGTTCAGATAACGGCGAGCGGCACGGCAAGGATTTATTCTTTGCCAAAGTGGAAGCGGGCGTTTTTCTTTATGCTGTTAAAGCAGGGAGGTGGCAGATGAACCTTCTCGCAGCGAAGATCTATAACGACGGCAGTAACTGGATCGCTATAACTCATACGGAAAAACCTTATAAACCTAGGCGGCAACGAAAGAAACGAGAAAAGAGTGAAGAACTCCAACAGTTTGAAACGGCTTTTACTAAATCCAAGGGAAAGAGAACAAAGTCGATATCGCATCTGTTTTGCGCTATAAACTGAATCGATGAAAAGAAGCGCGTGGGTTTTACAAGAACTCACGCGCTTTCTTATGTTCTGTTTCTCTCAATTTCATAGTGTCCATAATAATTGGTTACAACAGTAGGAAAGAACACGGCAGCGATAAAAGAATACATAGAAAACCAGTTGAAGAAGGATAAAGGAAGCGAGCAATTAAGTATATTCGACCCGCGCGACCCGTTTACGGGTAGCAAGTAACCAATGCATGGCTGGCAGGCCAATAAAAAGCACACTTGTGCGCAGCCAGTAAAGTTTAGGGTTATACTCGAAAATGAAATACCCCGCGTTTCCACGCGGGGATTTTTATTCTGTGCTAAAGATGCAGGAGTTGAGAAGATAGAAGTCAGCGAAATCCATCGTCGACAAAACAGCGGATACCCACTTCGCACGCATACACAGGTTTTCGCAAAATGGAACGGAAAATGGTGTGAAGCACCCGATAATACTTCTCCCGTTCTCTTTGGAGAAAACGGTTACGACAGCGCAAAAGTTTGTATTTCTGCTTTTACCGATCTCTTCCGTGCTTATTATGAGCTCGGCGAAAAATATGATGAAAACCATCTGCTTGTGAAAGAATTGCGGAATACAGTCGTATATGGGCTGACTGATGAAGAATATCTCTCCATCGCTCGTAGCAATTGAGTTTCCTTAGGTTGTCTCTAATTTGAGAGAAAAAGAGTGCATTTTGCGACCTTTTTCTCTCCCGGTTTTTGTTGTTTACTTTAATAAACGTTTTTTGGTTGAATGTCTGTAATCTGTAACTTTTTCGTCAGACTTTGATGCTGTTTCTGATTTATACACCCGACGCAAAAGATGGCAAAAAACACCATTTTTGTGTTTGCGGAAAGGAACTATAGACAAGATAAGAAAAATCGATTTGACCGTGAGTAGGTAAGGAATCAAGGAGCCGTGCAAAACAGTGCTTGCGCAGGGGGAATGGTTTTGCTGTAAAAGTGTTTTAAGCAAATATCGGGTATCGGATCAGGAGATCAGATACAGAAAAGCATAAAATCATATGATTCAGAACGGTATGGGATTGAGCAGAAATAAGGACGTTTTGCAAAAATTAAAATGCCCGTCAGAGCAAAGGGATTGCTCTGACGGGCGGAATGATTCAGCTACGATTGGAATCGTTTTCACGGATTTCTACGCGGCGGATCTTGCCGCTGATTGTTTTGGGTAACTCGCGGACGAATTCGACAACGCGCGGATATTTGTAAGGCGCGGTTGTTTTTTTGACGTAATTTTGTAATTCTTTGGCAAGTTCATCGCTGGGTAAAAATCCTTTGGCAAGGACGATGGTCGCCTTGACGAGCTGACCGCGGACGCCTTCGGGATCGGGAACGCCGGTGATAGCGCATTCGAGTACAGCAGGGTGTTCCATGAGTGCGCTTTCCACTTCGAAAGGCCCGATGCGATAGCCGGAGCTTTTGATGATATCGTCTTTTCTTCCGACAAACCAATAATAACCGTCGCTGTCGCAGTAAGCGAGATCGCCGAGGTGATAGTATCCGTCGTATATGACGGTTTCGGTCAGTTCAGAGTCTTTGTAATATCCCGCGAAAATACCTTCCTGCGGTTCGCGCAAACGGATGCAGATTTCGCCTGTTTCGCCCTGTTCGACGGGATTGCCGTCATTATCCAGAAGCTGGACATAATAGAGAGGGGAAGGTTTTCCCATGGATCCGGGTCGGATTTCCATGAATTCGGAGAAGGTGGCGCAGACGATCGTTGTTTCAGTCTGACCGAAGCCTTCGTAGATGGGATGTCCCGTTTTGAGGCGGATCTGTCTGTAAATTTCGGGGTTGAGAGCTTCACCTGCGGTCATCATATATTTTATAGATGAGAGGTCGTATTTGCTCAGATCGTTTTTGATCATAAAGCGATAGACAGTCGGCGGAGCGCAGAATGTAGTGATTTTATATTTCGTGATATGGTTGAGCAAATCTTCGGGATCGAATCTCCCGTGGAAATCGTAAACGAAGATCGCGGAGCCGCAGAGCCATTGTCCGAAGAGTTTCCCCCAACTGGCTTTGGCCCAACCAGTTTCGGCGAGGGTAAAATGCAGACCGTCGTCGATGCAGTTCAGCCAGTAACGAGCGGTGACAATATGTCCGAGAGAATAGCGTTCGCTGAGCGTTACCATTTTGGGAAGACCTGTTGTGCCGGAAGTAAAATAGAGCAGAATAATATCTTCTGCGCTGCGCAGAGTTTCGTATTCGGTCCGGAGTATGTCGCTCTGTTTTTCTGTTTCGGCGGTGTAATCGATAAATCCTTCGCGCGGCTGACAGCAGATGAGGTATTCTACGGAGGGAACTTTTTTTGCGGCTTTGCAGACATTTTCGCAGAGTTCATCCTCGTTGACACAGATCACGGCTTTTACGGCAGCTTTTTCCATGCGGTATACGAGATCTTTTTCCATGAGCATATGGGTTGCGGGAATTGCGATGGCGCCGATTTTTGCGAGAGCCATGAGGGCGATCCAGTACTCATAGCGACGTTGCAGAATGACGAGAACGGTATCGCCGCGGTTTATTCCGAGCGAGAGAAAGAAATTGGCTGCCTTATCGGAAAGCTGCTTTATGTCGGCAAAGCTGAAGATGCGTTCATTGCCGTAGTCGTCGCACCACACGAGCGCGCGTTTGGTTGGTTCGAGGCGAGCGTATTCGTCTACGACGTCGTAAGCGAAGTTGAAATTCTCGGGAACATTGAGATGAAAATGGTTGTAAAAATCGTTGTAATCGCGAAATTGTGCCGCGTTGGAAAAACGGCTCAAAAGATTCATTGCAAAGGCCCTCCGTACAGGCAAGTAACCTGAATATCAATGATTATTGTACCATAAAGCGGATAAATAATAAAGTGTATTTTGAAATTTATCGAAAAAATTGCTTGATTATTTGCAAAACAGCGAGTCGGATGGTATAATATAAAGAAAAAAGAGACATAAAAAAAGTACGGTGAACAGAATCACCGTAAAATCGGTGATGAAAAATGCTGGACAAACTAACGGCATCGGTGCTGGCGGCGGTCAATTCGGAAACGGACGGGACGTATAAGGTACTGGAAGAAAGCGAAATCATGGCGGAGATTCCGCCGCGTCTGAAAACGGATTCTGCAGGGTTAGCGAATGCAATGCGGTATTTATCGGAACGCGGCTATATCGACATACGCTATTCGGAGAAAGGCACATATTGTGTCTGCTCGTTGCCGAAGGGCAGGACGTACGACGAGACGGCGGGAGCGGAGCGGTATCGCGGCAAGCGAACTTTTCGCAACCAGATGCTTCTGACGTTTTTCGGTGCGTTGGCAGGAGCTTTTGTGGGCGGATGCCTGGCCGGACTTTTATTTTTATTGATTTTGTAGGAAAGGAAAAGACCGCGGAAGGGGCGGAATGCGCCGAAGGAACGGGAAATGTTAAACAAAGAAGAGAACGAAGTGATGCGTGCTGTGTACGATATGTGTGACGGGAAAGACAGTTGTCTTGTGAGTCCGATGGAGATCATGAGCATTCTTCCTGTCAAGAGAAAGTACACGCCGGAGCGAGTGGAAAAGATTTTGCGGTCGCTGGAACTGGATGATTATTTCGATCTGATCGAATCGGATCGGAAGGGTGAAAAGATGTATGTGATCACATTACATCCGAACGGAATGGCGTATAAGCGGACAGCTCTGCAGGTACGGCGCAGTGTTGCGTTCAAGATCGGCTTGTCGGTTGCCGGAGCAGTGATCACGTTTGTGGTCGGTCTTTTGCTGAAAATTATTTTTACCTGAAAGGCCGCAAGTTTGGCGGGACAGAGCTGTGTATTTGCGAGCATATTTTTTTGAAACTGCAATGCTTTCGGGCGTTGCAATTTTTATGTGATCATGCGGAATGCTTGACTTGCAGCAGCAATTTGTATATAATATTTTAAACATTTGTTTGTTGTTGTTTTGATTCAGGGGGAGAAGAAACAGGGAAGTGCGGCCGGGAAGGTTGCGGGAGGATACAGGAGAAAAATGGCGGATTTTGAACTGGTATCGGCATACAAACCTACGGGGGATCAGCCGCAGGCGATTGAAAAGCTGACGGAAGGGGTGCTGGACGGGATACGTACGCAGGTTTTAGTTGGGGTAACGGGAAGCGGAAAGACGTTTACGATGGCGAACGTGATCAAGAACGTAAACCGTCCGACGCTTGTGATTGCGCACAATAAGACGCTTGCGGCGCAGCTTTGCAACGAATTCCGCGAGTTTTTTCCGCACAACCGCGTGGAGTATTTTGTCAGTTATTATGATTATTATCAGCCGGAGAGTTACATTCCGAGCACGGACACATATATAGAGAAAGACATGTCGGTCAACGATGAGATCGACAAATTGCGAAACAGTGCGACGGCGAGCCTGGGTGAGCGGTCGGATACGCTTGTGGTGGCGTCGGTGTCGTGTATTTACGGTTTGGGTGCGCCGGAAGAGTATTTTGATCTGGCGATATCTCTGCGGCCTGGGGATACGCTTTCGAGAGATGATCTTCTGTGCCGTCTGATCGAATTGCAATATGAAAGGAAGGACGTTGATTTTACGCGTTCGTCGTTTCGTGTGCGCGGGGATATTGTGGAAATTTTCCCGGCGGGGAACTCGGAAATTGCGATCCGAGTGGAATTTTTCGGGGATGAGATCGACAGGTTATGTGAAGAAGAAGTTGTGACGGGTAAAATTACGGCAGAACTGAAGCATATTTGTATTTTCCCTGCAAGCCACTATGCAGTGGGGAGCGCGAAGATGACGGCGGCGCTTGCGGCGATCGAATGTGATCTTGAAGATGAAGTGAAGGCGTTCCGAGATGACGGGAAGCTGCTGGAAGCGCAGCGTCTGGAACAGCGTACGCGCTATGATATTGAGATGATGCGGGAAGTCGGGTATTGCAGCGGGGTAGAAAATTACAGCCGCTATTTTGACGGAAGGAAACCGGGGGAACCGTCTTTCACGCTTTTGGATTATTTCCCCGACAATTTTCTGGTTTTTATCGATGAAAGTCATATGACGATTCCGCAGATCCGTGCAATGTACCGCGGTGATCTTTCGAGAAAGACGAATCTGGTGAATTACGGATTCCGTATGCGTTCGGCGTACGACAACAGGCCGTTGACTTTTGAAGAGTTTGACGCAAGAGTGCCGCAGATGATTTGCGTATCGGCGACGCCTGCCGAGTATGAGCTGGGAGAGGCTGGGCAGGTTGTGGAACAGATCATTCGTCCGACAGGGCTTCTCGATCCCGAGATCGAGGTACGGCCGGTGAAAGGGCAGATCGACGATCTTCTGGGTGAGATCCGCAAGGTGACAGAGGCGGACGGCAGGGTGCTGATCACGACGCTCACGAAGCGAATGGCGGAAAATCTGACCGATTATCTGAAGGAAAACGGGGTCAAAGTCCGGTATATGCACAGCGATATCGATACGCTGGAGAGGATCGATATCGTCAACGGTTTGCGCAGCGGGGAATTTGACGTACTTTGCGGAATTAACCTTTTGCGGGAAGGTCTGGACATGCCGGAAGTGAAGCTGGTGGCGATCCTGGATGCAGACAAGGAAGGTTTTCTGCGAAGCGATACGGCATTGATCCAGACGATCGGACGGGCGGCGCGAAATGCAGAGGGCCGCGTGATCATGTATGCGGATACGATAACGGGAAGCATGCGCCGTGCGATCGACGAAACAAACCGCCGCAGACAGGTGCAGAAGCAATACAACGAAGAGCACGGGATCGTGCCGAAGACGATCATCAAGCAAGTAAAAAGTACGCTGAACATAACGAAGAAACAGCAGACGGAAGGAGCGGACAAAATCAGGAAAGAGGATATTCCGGCGGAGATCGAAAAGCTGAAAGCGCTGATGAAAGTGGCGTCAAATCAGTTGGATTTTGAAAAGGCGATCGAAATACGGGATACGATCAATCAGCTGAAGAAACGTCTGCGGAAATGAGGCAAAAAGAATGAAAGACGAAATATTTGTCAAGGGCGCAAAAGAGAATAATTTAAAAAACATAGATGTGCATATCCCGCGCGATACGCTGACGGTATTCACGGGATTATCCGGAAGCGGCAAATCGACGCTGGCGTTCGATACGATATTTGCGGAGGGGCAGCGGCGGTATGTAGAGAGTCTGTCGTCGTACGCGCGGCAGTTTTTGGGACAGATGGAAAAGCCGGACGTGGAATCGATCGACGGGCTTTCGCCCGCTATTTCGATCGATCAGAAAACGACGTCGCACAATCCGCGCTCCACGGTCGGTACGGTGACGGAAATTTACGATTATCTGCGTCTTTTGTTTGCGCGGGTGGGTATTCCGCACTGTCCGAAATGCGGCAGGGAGATACGTCGTCAGACGGTGGATGAAATAGCGGACAAAGTCATGGCGATGCCGGAAGGGAGCAAGATCTTGGTCAATGCGCCGGTCGTTCGCGGCAGGAAGGGAGAGTACACCAAAAATCTGGAATCGTACCGTAAGAGCGGGTACGGCAGGGTCAAGATCGACGGGATCGTGTACGACCTGCAGGAAGATATCCATTTGGATAAGAATATCAAGCACACGATCAGCGTAGTGATTGACAGGCTTGTGGTCAAAGACGGAATTCAGAAACGTCTGACGGACAGTCTGGAAAACGCTTTGCGGCTGGCGGACGGACTTGTCGTGATCGATTGTAACGGCAGTGAAGAATTGTTTTCGACGAAATATGCTTGCCCCGATTGCGGGATCAGTATTGAAGAGATCGAGCCGCGTTTGTTTTCGTTCAACACGCCTTACGGAGCGTGTCCCGAATGTTCGGGACTTGGCTTCAAAAGGGCGATCGATCCTGATCTGATTTGCCCCGATAAGACAAAAACGTTGCGTGAAGGGGCGATAAAGATCAGTGGTTGGAACCTTGATTCGTCGTCCATGACGCAAATGTATCTTTCTTCGTTGGCAAAGGTGTATAATTTCTCGTTGGATGTTCCGGTAAAAGATTTGCCCGAAGGGATTTACGATATGTTGATGTGGGGCAACGGCGGCGAGAAAATAGATCTCGAATATAATGCCTATCGTTTTTCAGGCAGCTACAAGACTGCGTGGGAAGGTTTTGCCGTGAATTTGCAGAGACGATACGATCAGACGCAGTCGGAAGGAGTTCGCTGGGATATTGAAAGATATATGCGTACGTCCGATTGTCCCGTTTGCGGCGGAAAACGTTTGAAAAAAGAAGCGCTTTCCGTGTATATCGGCGGAAAAAATATTGCGGAGCTTTGCGATATGTCCGTGGAGGATCTCAGCGCGTTTTTAGATAATCTTGAGCTTTCTCATACGGAAAGAATGATCGCTGACGTGATATTGAAAGAAATCATGGCTCGCCTGAATTTTCTGAAAAATGTCGGACTTTCGTATCTCAATTTGTCGCGGAGTGCGGGAACTTTATCGGGAGGAGAATCCCAGCGGATTCGTTTGGCGACGCAGATCGGGAGCGGATTGACCGGAGTGTTATATATATTGGACGAACCGAGTATCGGGCTGCACCAGCGCGACAATGAAAAGTTGCTGAACACGCTTTTACGGCTGCGGGATTTGGGTAATACCTTGATCGTTGTGGAGCATGACGAAGATACGATGCGTGCGGCGGATTATATTGTAGATATCGGACCAAAGGCAGGTGTACACGGCGGGGAAGTCGTGGCGTGCGGAACGGTGCAGGATATTATGAATTCTCCGCGGTCGATCACGGGTGATTATCTGGCGGGCAGAAGAAAGATCGAAGTTCCGCCTGTGCGGCAGAAACCGGACGGAAGGTATTTCGAAGTATTCGGTTGCAAACAGAACAATCTGAAAAATATTGATGTAAAGATTCCGGTCGGGCTGATAACGGCGGTTACGGGTGTTTCCGGGTCCGGAAAAAGTTCTCTGGTCAACGAGATCATATATCCTATTATGGCGAACGGGCTGAACGGCGCGCATTTGGCCACGGGTAAGAGCGATGGATGTAAAGGGCTGGAGTATTTTGATAAAGTGATTGCGATCGACCAATCGCCGATCGGCAGAACGCCGCGAAGCAATCCTGCAACGTATACGGGTGTATTTACAATGATCCGCGAATTGTTTGCGGCAACGCCTGATGCGCGTGAACGCGGTTATAAAGCGGGGCGGTTCTCGTTTAATGTTTCGGGCGGCCGGTGTGAGAATTGCTGCGGCGACGGGATCAAAAAAATCGAGATGCATTTTTTGCCGGATATTTATGTTCCGTGTGAAGTGTGCGGCGGAAAGCGGTATAACCGTGAAACATTGGAAGTTCGCTATAAGGGTAAAAATATATCCGAAGTACTGGATATGACGATAGAAGAATCCTGTGAATTCTTTGCATCGGTGCCGAGTATTTACAATAAATTAAAGACGATCAATGATGTCGGACTCGGCTATATTAAATTGGGGCAGAGTGCCACCACTCTTTCGGGAGGGGAGGCGCAGCGCGTAAAACTTGCGACGGAACTATCAAAGAGGGCGACGGGAAAGACCTGTTATATCCTTGATGAGCCGACGACGGGATTGCACAGTTATGACGTGGATAAGCTCATTAAGATCCTTCAATCGTTGCGCAGTTCGGGAAATACAATTATTGTGATCGAACATAATTTGGACGTTATCAAAGTAGCGGATTGGATCGTGGATCTTGGGAAAGAAGGGGGCGACGGAGGCGGAGAAATCGTCGTTACGGGAACGCCGGAAGACGTCGCCGTCTGCAATGAAAGTTATACAGGGCGTTTCCTGAAGAAGATGTTGTAACATTTTGCTCGCTTTGAATTTTGTTTTTAAGAAAATTCTTTCCAAATAAAAAATCGGGTCATAATGATGTTTGTGATCCGTTTTTTATATTTTATCTTGTATTTCAAGTACTATGTCAGACATAAAATGCCGATAAATGGTCAAAACCTTCGGTCATCAGAAGATGTTTTCGAAGGATACGGAGTATTGCTGCGGTATCTGCTCGCAAATGACGATAAGGACTTCGATCTTGGATAGAGCGTCGTTAAAATCACCCGCTTCGATACAGCCGGATGCTTCGCCCAGCCAGTAATCGATGTAGGCGATATCGCCGTGTGGTATAACGATATGCAATAATTTTTTTTCGCTGTCCCACAAAGTCTTGACGGTATCAGCATCGGCTGGAGTGGCTTTTTTCTCACGAACTTTGTATTCCAATGTGCCGATTGCGGCGGAGAATTTTTCAAATTGAGATGAGACAAAAAAGTTTTCGAATACTGCTGCAGTAACGAGCAGTGCGATTGAAATCAGGATAGAGAGGAGCGTCTTTACCATGAGCTTCCCTCCGGCAAACAAATGCGGAACGTTCGGAATTTTTCTCCCTTGCATTGCAGATACACCTTTCCGCTCCCGTCAAGAGTGAGTACAAAAACTTTTTTGACACTCGGGATGTTTTGTTCTTTTAGAATAGCATCGAAATAGTTCTGGTCGGTTTTTGTGAGTGTTAAGTTATGTTTCACGTATTTGCCGTCGTCTACGATCAGGACGGGCAGAGATTCTTTGTTTTCTTTCGGGCAGTTTTCGCGCGGCATGGCAGTGAATTGTCCGTTGGCTTCGTACAACGCATATGCCGCTTCGTCGAGCGAAAAAAATCCGGCGGTTCGCATGGATTCGATCAGGTCGGAAAGGTCGAGGTGGTTTTTTTTCAGTTGGGAAATGTCGACTCCGTTTTTGTTGATAACAATGGACGGTTTTCCGCCGACCAGAGTTTTAAACGGCTTTACGTGCAGGTCGATCAGAAGCAAGAGCTGATGCAGTAAAAAGATTGTGACCATGGATACGATCCCGTAAAGAAGAGGAATGGATGTGTCGGCCATCGGAATGCATGCGAGTTCTGCGATCAGGAGCGTGATGACCAGCTCGAAGGGCTGCATTTCTCCGATCTGGCGTTTTCCCATGAGCCGCATGACGGCAAGCAACGCGATAAAGATTATAGCTGTGCGTAAAAAAATCAGTCCCATGCCGTTAGTATGGCGCGCCGCAAAGGAAATATTCTTTTGCGGCGCGCGGAAACGAAGTCTTTTTCTGCATACAAAACGTTAAGTCTTTATTTTGTGGCGCAAAACACAAAAATTAAAATTTTCAGAAAATGTTGTTTCATATGCTTGCCAGAGCAAGATAAAAAGTGTATAATAACACACAATTAATGCAGAGTAGCCAAGGCGCGTTAAGTGTTGCGAAACGGGACGTTGTTCGCAAACGAAAGG
>QAKO01000050.1 GCA_003343765.1 Bacillota bacterium
AGGCACCATTCATGATACGGTTTTGCAAAATTTTCGAGAAAAAGCTGCTGCGTAGTTTCTATGTAATAGTACATGGTAGTGTTGATTTCACTGTCCGCACGCTTATAGAACAGCTCCGGCAGTTTTTCCGACAGCTTTTCGCCCGTTATCTTCCGATAACGCCCGTAAAGTTCATAACTGTACGGCAACATTTGCATTTTGTTCTCATTCATGATCCCGAAACCGTTCAGAATGGCTCCACGATGCGGTTCGTCTGTAAATACGCCCAATATGGTTTTCCCAAACATATCTCCGCACTTTTTACGGTATTTTTCGTGCGTCGCGTTCAGGTACGCTTCCGTTGCCTTCCGATTCATCGTGTCAACATAGGTGTATCCGTTGTAGAAATGAGAACTTTTCATGTGCTCAATCAAAAATTTCTTTACAACATACCCCTCTTTGCACTCCGATTCCTCACGGATCGGATAATAATCCAGCATTTCTCCGCTTTCATTCAGACGGATCGCAAACCTGCCCAGTTCTCCTGCAATATGCACTTCCCGTTCCGGCTCCGCATCTGCATCATACATCGAAATAAACTTCAGCTGAAATTCCAGAGTCTTGGTAATTTCTCCGCCCGCCGTACCCGAAGGCCATCTGTCTTCATCATACAGCCATGCGCTCATGCCCAGTTTTTTTGCTTCCTGCGCCGCCGCCGTTACGATCTCAAACCACTCCTGCCCTAAATACTCCGTTTCCAGCCCCGTCCTGCTGTGCATGAAAAAACCGCCAAAGCCCATATCTTTCATAATATGTACCTGACGTATGATCTCTTCCTTGTCCAATTTACCATTCCAGCACCAGAAAGGCTTCCCGCGATATTGATCCAACAAAATAGTTACCCCTTTTTACAATTCTGAGAAAAAAATTCCCTTATCTTCTATTTTACTCACCTTTTTTTAAAAAGCAAACATTTTTCTGATATTTACGCACATTTTTTTGTCTGTCCGTTGATTCATCCCCGACTTTCCCGCTTTCGCCCCTTATCCCCGTCAAACCCTTATAAAATCCGCCGCAGGCGAAATTTTTTGCCTGCGGCCTGAAAATACTTTGACCTGTTTCCCCACGTTTCTGCCGCGGAACATCAATAATTGTTCTCCGACATATGGAATTTTGTTTTGCGTACATTTCGCATAAGACGCCGCGCGCAATCAGATACCGTAACGCTCGCGGATATTTTTACGGCTGATCCGCAAAGACTCGAAAGGATCCGTTCCGTAACATTCATCCTGTTCAACCGCCGCAAAACGTACTGCCGTTTGCTCCGCCGTCTTCAGAATAGAATCGTAATCCATATTCCCGTTGTAAATTTCCGCAAATCGTCTTTCGCCGCTTTCCCCGTCTATTTTCATGTCCTTCAGGTGGATGACCTGAATACGGTCTGCATGCTCTTTCATAAATTTTTCAGGCGAAAGCCCCGCAAACTGCAACCAATATATATCCGGCAACAAACTGAATTCTTCCGGCGTGGTTTGCTCTATGTAATAATCTAAAACACGCTGACCGTTTTCCATGCGCGCAAATTCCATAAAATGATTGTGATATACAAACTGCAAACCGCTGTCATGAAGTTTCTTCGCCGCCGGAATAATGCGCTTTAAAAACCCTTTCGCTTCCTCCGTCGTTTTCGCCGCATAATAGCCAAGACCGACATACGGTATCCCCAGCATTTTATGCTCCGCGATCACTTTTTCCGTATCGTCCGCGATCCGTTCCAGCGGCGTATGCGTCGCGCAGGCACGAAGTCCGTTTTTTTCCATTTCATCACGCAAAAATTCAGGACTGCATTTGCCGAATCCGGAAATCTGCACCCAATCGTACCCGATCTCCTTTACCTTGCGCAACGTTTCCGCTATATCCGCTTCCGTCTGCGTCTTAGCCCTTACCGTATACAACTGAGCCGCAATCTCCATTCCCCTTTCCTCCTGTTCACGATTTTTTTCAGAAAGCTCCAACCTTTTTTCATTATTATAGCAAATATTTTTTTTAATACAATTTCCCGTTTTGCTAATATATATTGCTTTTACTGCTTTCATTTGCTATAATATTCCTATGTTAAACCAAATTCGTTTCAGCAAAATTCATTTTTCGCATAACTTTACGCAAAACAACGCGGAAAGTGATTTCTTCAATCATCACCATACCGATTGCGAGATCCTGTACATAACCAAAGGCTGCGGAACATTTCTCATCGAGGACGTTTCCTATGAATTTACGGAAAACACGATCTTTTTCATCCCTCCGGGAAAATATCATGTTCTGAAAACACCGCCGCAGAAATATTACGATCGGTATGTCATCAATTTCCCCAGCGAAATGATACCCCGCTGCATCGCGAATCCTGACAGCTTCTGCAAAAAAACGGACAGCTCCATTTTTGAACTTTTTCAGAAATTCGATTCCTATACCAAAGTTTATCCGTCCGATCCGCTCTACACGCTGCTCGTTTCGTTTTTGAGCGAACTGCTCATCGTTCTCTCTTACGATACGCAGAATTCCGATTTTTCCCCAATGGAAATGCCAAAGATCGTGACAGGAGCCATCGCGTTCATCGGAGAAAATCTGGACACCCCCCTCAGTACAAAAGATATTGCCGCCAAACTCTTTGTCTCACAGAGCTATCTGCAGCACATCTTTACGAAAACCATGAACATCAGCATCATGCATTACGTACGCATCAAAAAAATGTACCGCGCCAGAGAATACCTGCTGCGAGGCTTTCAGCCCGTTCAGGTCGCGCAGCTCATGAAATTCAACGACTATCCGACCTTCTATAAAAGCTATCGCGCCGTCTTCCATGCCTCCCCGTCATCCGCAACAAAATCAAAATAACCCGAAAAAAACCGTGGCCTTAAATCGCTTGCATTGTCACGGTTTTTAATATACGTATGA
Organism: Bacillota bacterium; assembly: GCA_003343765.1. Classification (GTDB taxonomy): domain Bacteria; phylum Bacillota; class Clostridia; order Christensenellales; family Borkfalkiaceae; genus Borkfalkia. The sequence goes on from QAKO01000050.1 coordinate 2,932, forward strand.
GCAAAAACGCCGCGGCAACTCTGCCGCGGCGTTTTCAATCCTTTTTTTTCGTGAACGCAAATTTTATTCACTTTGCGTCCCTTATTTACTTTATTTCTTTGCGGGAATATCTTCCGGTTTTTCCGCTTCAGCCCCTTCAGCCGACGTTTCTGCCGCGACATTGTCGTCGAGCTCGATATCCGCCGTCGAGGGCGCAAGACTCGTAATTACCTTATCTTCCGCTTCTTCCTGCTCTTTGGTAGGCTCTTTCGTGTTCGGAATGATCAGATTCAGCACGATCGCAACGACCGTAGCGATCGCAAGCGGCGATATCTCCACATCTCCGATCATTACTTTGAACATGGATCCGTCCAGACCGTTATTTGCCAGGACGTCACCGATCAGGCTCATCGATCCCATGCCGAGACCGATCGCAAGCGTGACCGAAACAACGATCAGATTCTTCGTATTGTTGAAATCAACTTTGGAGTCGACGAGTGTACGCAGACCCGAAGCAGAAATCATACCGTACAGAATGATCGAAGCACCTCCGATAACAGGACCCGGAATCGTTGCAAGAAAATCAGCAAAAACAGTGAACATACCAAAAATCACAGCAAGGCATGCCGCGAAGAAAATATTGCGCGGGTTATAGTTTTTCGTGATCGCAAGCACTGCCGTGTTTTCACCGTACGTCGTGTTTGCAGGGCCGCCCAAAAGACCGCTGACCGCCGTCGCAATACCGTCACCCATGACCGTACGATGCAGACCGGGATCGACCATGAAATCTTTACCGCATACCGTACTGTTCGCACTGATATCGCCCAGATGTTCCATGAACGTGACGATCGCGAGCGGTACGATCATCAGGATCGCCGACACGAGCGTCGTGCCGAACGTAGGCGACGAGAATCCCAGATAGAAGGAGAATTCTTCGCCGATATGCTGGAACAGAACAATTCTGTCTGCACTGAAAGCGAGCGATCCGTCAAAATGACTGAATACGTTGTTTTCCTGCACAATATAACTCATCAGGCTTCCGCCAGGCACAAGGCTAATAATAAACGCATAAACATATCCCACGCCAAAGCCAAGCAAAATAGGAATAACTTTCAAAAACGACTTCGGCTTCGCATATGCGTTGACCAAGATCATCGTCAGCGCCGTAATGATCGCCGTCGTCCAGCTTTTCCACGCCGCAGCACTCGTCACACCGATAATGTTGCTCTGGAATGCCTTCGGCGCAAGGATCATACCAATGATCAGTACGACAGGCCCTACCACGATCGCAGGGAACAGTCTTTTGATCTTATGTACTCCGACATACTTGATCACGATCGCAAAAATCACATATACGAAACCCGCCAGTACCAACGATATCGCAACCGCTGCCATCGCTTCCTGCCATGCTGCCCCGTATTTTTCTTTGTCAAAACCTACAACCGCCATCAGCGCAGGCAAAAACGCAAAACTCGAACCCAAAAATACGGGTACTTTCTTCTGCGCAATGAAATAGAATATGATCGTTCCGACACCTGCGGCGATCATCGCCATTGCAATGCTCATGTTCGCAAGAATAGGCACTGTGATGGTTGCGCCTAACATCGCAAACATATGCTGAAAACTCAGCGCCGCATCTTTCACCGTCAGCGGCAGTTTTCTGCTGTTGGACATAACTTCCTCCTGTTCCCTTTTCTTCTTTCGCTCTCCGGCTTGACTTCCGCCCGCCGGCCCGCTATCTTTTTTATTTTACTATAAACGCATTCGAATTGCAATCGATTCGCATTCCCTTTCCCCATTTTCATCACATTATTTTCACATTTCTCTTTCATCTGCCCGCTTTACACTATTCCCGCGTTTACAAGTCAGGTCATAACTCAATCTGATCAGATTTCGGATCTCTTCCCCCGAAACATCCGAAAAAAGCCTGACCGTGATCCAATGTGCCTTGTTCATATGATACGCAGGCAATATCCCCCTATAATTCTGCCGCAATATCTCCGAAAGCTGCGGCGGACATTTCAGATTTAAACAAAACTCATCCTCCGCCCCGCCAAAATACTTTTTCGGCACTTTCAGCCATAACCCGAACCACCGCCGCGTCTTCGCATGACGGAATACCTGCGTTTCAAAATCCTCTTCAAAAGGACAGTCCGCCGTGACTTCACCCAAACCTTTTATCCATTCTGTCAGCTCTTTCTTTTCCATATTTCCATTATAACGCAGCCGTTTCCTTTAATCAACACTTTTTCAAAATCAGTCGAACTTTATAAAATTAACAGACAGGTGTTGATTTTTTGATCCGTTTGTGTTAAAATTAGGTTAACGATATCATATAAGGAGATTATATTATATGGCTAAAAAATCGAAAATCAAGTACTACATCCCGGGCGCAATCGCTCTGCTTTTCGGAATCGCAGCATTCTGCATGATGTTCCTGGATGCAGTATCTTACGTCGGAAAAATCGGGGGATCCACAATCTCTGTTTCGGGCATGGATCTCGCTTTCGGCAGTAAAAACACGGACATCCCCGGTGTTACCATCGAAGTCCTTCAGTTCAACATCATGGTAACGCTCGCCTATGTCCTGCCTTTGCTGGGAGGAATCATTTCACTGATCACCGGCAAAAGCTTTATCGGTAAAATCATTGCTACGGCTTGCTTTGTCGTCGGCGCGGTCTTCCTCTTCAGCACGACCGGTTTTACCGCTATCAGCTTCGGATCGGATACGAAAGACGCAATTCTGCTTCTCTTCAACGAGAAACTTGCGATCGGCTCCATAATCGGCGGCGTTCTCGCCATTATCGGCGCTGTGGTCAGCTTCTTCAAAGGCTCTATTGCGAAAATGATCAACTGATCAACATTTGCGGCAGGCAAAGCCTTATGCTTTGCCTGCTCTTTTATTTATACCCCCACGTTTATTAGGGAACGACTCTTTCCGCCATAAACATTTTTCATAACAGCCGCTTCAATGTGATCAAATTTTATTTCTGACAACATAAAAATACCGTCGGGCAAAACCTGCCCGACGGTATTTTTGTTATTCAGGATCAAGCCTTGGGAACAATCAGTTCCATATCCGAATCCGGATAGGAACAGCAAGGATGAATGTAACCGAATTTCGAGTCTGCAAGGCGGCGTTTATCCGCTCCCGCAATGGAAAACTTGCCCGAAACCAGCTTGCTGTGACAGAATCCGCATCCGCCCGCACGGCATTTGGAAGGAGCCTGCAACCCTGCCCTTTCCATGGCAGTCAGGATCGTTTCCTTTGCCTGCGCTTTGACTTTGTACGTTTCAAAACCGATATGCACCGTCAGCGTGTATTCCGCATCCTTCACGTCGCGCTCGCCCACGCAGTTCGCTTCTTTCTTCACGCGCTTCAACGGCAGATTGAAGGCCTTGAGCTGGCTGTCCGCAAACGTGTACATGGCTCCCGGCCCGCACATCATGACCGTAAAGTCGCCCGAAACATATTTTTTGATGAGTTCCGCCGTGATAAAACCGTGTTCAAACCCTTCTTTCTTTTCGTCGCTCAGCACATACACGACTTTGATCTTGTCCGAAACAAGCGCGTCCAGTTCTTTGCGGAAAATAATGTCCGCTTCCGTTTTCGCTCCGTACAGAATGGTCAGCGAAAAATCTTCCGTACCGTCGGAAATCGCCTGTGCCATACTATAAAAAGGCGTGATTCCGCTTCCGCCCGCAAGAGCAAGAACCTGCTTGCTGTCCTTGATCGGTTCATAGCAGAATTCACCGGAAGGATCTCCGACCGTAAAGACGTCCCCGACTTTCGCATGATCAAAAAGATAACCGCTGAAAAAGCCGCATTTCTTGACCGTTACGCTCAGAATTTTAGAAAGTCCTGCCTTAGGTGCCGACGAAATCGCATACGGACGCGACACAAAACTTTCGCCCACTTTGCAACCGACCGTAAGATACTGCCCTGCACGGAAATACAGAGGACGCTGCGTTTCAAATACATAGGTCTTTGTGTCTGCCGTATTCTGCTCAATGCGGACAAGTTTCGCACTCTGATAGCCGGGATGCAGGATCTTTGCCGTTTCGTTTACACGATATGTTCTCGGCAGAGGCGCGGATGAGCCTTCTTCCAGCTTCTCTCTGCGTTTGGGTACCATTTTCTTGAAACGCAAAAGATCCATGAATCCGAAAATCTGTTTTTTAAATACGAATGACATAACTCAGCCCTCCCTCTTGATATCGCCGACAGTCTGGCGTCCGACAATATCACCTGAAAAATAGGCGCTGGAATATCCGGACAAACGCATCGCATAGCCGCCTGCAAACCGCAATCCGCGCACTTTGTGATCTTCCGCCATCATCTGCAGACGAGGCATCAGCCCGTCCCAGTACTGCGATTCATATCCGTAAATCACACCTTCCGGATGCCCGCAATAATGCGCATACGTCATCGGCGTCGCTACCGAGATCTCTTCGATGCTGTCACGCAGTTTCGCACCCGTATCCTGCTCAAAACGATCGATCATCTTGTTCGCTACATAATTCTTCGTCTTGTAATAGTCTTCCGGCTTGACGTTGCCCCAGTCATCCGACATATACAGCGTCGTGAAATACATCATGCACGTTCCCTTCGGCGAACACTCCGGATATGCACGGTTCAGACATACCGTCGCCTGTACATCGTTATCCTTGATCGTGCGCATTTTTTCATACTGCGCCGCCGTATCCATCGTATCGTACAGGAAATAGTTGTGATTTTCTACTCCCAGTTCGTCCGCACTCTTATTCAGCCCCAGGAACATCGTAAAACCTCTGCCCGCAAATTTGCGCGCGTGCGTCGCACGTACTTCCGCTTCAGGCACTTTGTCCATCATTCTGCCGAATACCAGATGCGGCGCACAGTTCGCCACCACATGGCGCGTTTCGATCTGCGTCCCGTCGTCCAGAACGACCCCCGATACTCCGCCGTCTTTGTCGTCCGTCAGGATCTTGACAGCCTCCGTATTGAAAAGCACGTCACCGCCAAGTTCACGGATCCGCTCCACAAACGCCAGAGAAATTTCATGCGAACGCATCTTCGGCATGCTCGCCCCGCGCTTCATATAACGGTTTACCATCGAAGCATAATGTACAAAACTCAGATCGTCGCAATGCGCACCTAAATAACACCAATACGCGTTCAGAATGTCCTGCGCTTTCTTCGGCATCTTTAACGCGCGCAGCACTTCATTCACGGAATACGACCCGCTCCTTACAAAGTTGCCGTATTTATTCACCATCACTTTGGGATCCGTCTTCCCGTTCACCGAATTGGAATACGCCTGCGCCAGCCGCACTTCTTCCGCAAGGTCAAAAAATTTCGTGACCGATTCACGGCTGCCCGGTACATACTTCTCCGTCTTGTCAATGAATTCCTTCACGCCGAAAGGCAACGTCGCATCCAGCTTCTCCGCTCGCGATATCACCCGGTACGCTTCCGGTATCTGCAACCATTCGACTTTGTTTGTCATCCCCAGCTGATCAAACAGCTCCCGCAGATCCCCTGCATTGTCCGCCGTCCCGAAATCGTTCAGTTCGTGCAATGACGCTTCAAACTCAAATCTCCCGCGACGAAAACTCGTTGCAAATCCGCCCGGCAAATTGTGCTTCTCAACCAAAAGCACCCGCGCCCCGCCTTGCAACAGCCGCACCGCCGCCGTCAACCCGCCGTTCCCGGCGCCAATCACGACCGCATCATACTTTTTCATGCCTTCCTCCTGATTTTTTACGGCTTACGCCGCCTTTTTTCTATTTCCCTTTACGCACGTTCTGCAGAATTCCGTAATATACGTCATGCAGAATCCCGCGGATCCGCTCCTTCGTAAACCGCGCCGTCCCCGTCGCGATCATCGTCGCTATCCCGTGCGAAAGCATCCACATCTCTTCATATACGTTTTGCGCTTCTTTCCCCGAAATATTCTCCGTTTGCTCGATCACGCTCAATACGTACGGCATTTCCTTATGCGCCGTGAGTATGTCTTCCCCATCCTCACTCATGAATAGCAATTTGAAAAGCTCCTTTTCTTCCTCGGCAAACCGAATATAGTTCAGCCCCACCGATAAATACGCCGATGCCCCTTCCTGCGGCTCCCGCAAATATTCTCCGAATCTTTGCAGCGCTTCGTCCCGCACCGATCGGCGTACCTCTTCCATATTCTCATATGCCCAGAATATCGGCTGCGTCGAACACTTCAGCTTCGCCGCCAAAGCCTTCGCCGTCAATCCCGCTATCCCGCGCTCACGCACCAGTTCCGTCGCACTTGCCTGAATGTCTTGTTTTGTCAGTTTCGCTTTCGGTGGCATTGCTGTACTTCCTGTTTTTATTATATAACGCACGTTATATTACATACATTATATAACGGTTTATTGCATCTGTCAATAGGAAAATTAAAAAATTTTGTTAAAAATATTGTAATTGACCGAATGTTTCTGTATAATATTTTTTAAGGATTAACCTACAGAGAAACTTTTTAGCGGATGCCGCTGAAAATTTGATGCGACACGTTCAAACGCTGTTTCCGAAAGGGCGGATCTTTCAAACAATCTTGCCGCCTGCAGCAAAACAACCGGCGAAGCGATAACGGCTATGCGCCTGAACGATACCGCACAGCAAACGGCTCTGCCTCCTAACAATAACGCATAATGAAGCGGATAACTGCCATGCGTCTGAGCGGTGCCGTACAAAGAAATGATGAGGAATAAAAATATGGATAAAAGTTGTACTTACATTGTGACCGGCTGCACGGGATTTGTCGGGAACGTACTCACCAAAAAGCTTTTAGAAGAAGGCTTTGCCGTAAGAGGATTGGCGCGCAGCCCTCACAAAGCTGAACAGGTCTTTCAGGATAAAAAGCCCGAATTTGTATTTGGAAATATTTCCGATGAAAAAGATGTGGAAGCGTTGTTCCGCGGGAACGGTCCTTTTGTTGTCATCCATACGGTCGCGAAAGTCACGATCGGCGAAGGATCTCAAAAAGAACTGCAAGACGTAACGGTAAAAGGGACTGAAAACATTGTCCGTGCCTGCTGCCGCCATAATGTTCTGAAACTCATTCATATCTCTTCGACCGAAGCAATTCCAAAAGGCCTTGTTTTAAAAGAAGATATCGGCAATTATGTGCCCGACCCCGCAAGATCGCGAAAAGGATACCCGCGCGCCAAAGCCGAAGCCGACGCTATTGTACTGCGCGCCGTAAAAGAACATGGGCTGAACGCCAGTATCCTTTTGTTTGCCAGCGTGATCGGCCCGGGCGATTACGGAAACGGACATATGTCCCAGATGTTTATTGACTTTCTTGAAGGCAAGCTCCC
>QAKO01000014.1 GCA_003343765.1 Bacillota bacterium
ACCTCCGCCGCGTACCTTCCGATACGTATTACCGAACAGCTTTACCAGCATTCTATCTCCCGTAAAACGAGCCTTGCAAGAAGCATGGAACCGATACGGTTCGGATGCACCCCCAGGAGATCGATTGTCCTGCACGGTCTTTCATATATTCGTCGAACACTTTCTGCGTATCCAAAACCTGCCGCCCGTAGCGGTCCGCCACCCTTTTCATGACCTTTCTGTAAGCATCTGTCATCACGCGCATTTCATCCGACGCGTTCCGCTCCATAAAAAACGGATACATGAATACAAATTGACCGATGCCCTTCGATTTTTCACAAATCTTTATGAGATTCTCTTCATATTCCTTTTCGGTCGATAAATCATCCGAAAATTCCAGTCCGTCAAAATGCCGCCAGACATCGTTGATGCCGATCATGCAAAAAACCACATCCGGTTTGCAATCCATAACATCCGCATCCCAGCGTGCCAACAAGTCGCGCGATTTGTTGCCGCTCACACCTGCGTTGACTATTCTGTATTCTGCCTGCGGACGAAACGCGATCAGAGCGTCATGCACAAGTTTTACATACCCTTCCCCCAATCTGTCCGGCGTTACTGTTTTCCCCGCGTCCGTCGTTGAATCTCCGGCAAATACGATCACCGATTTATCTTTGATATTCATTCCCTTTCCCTCCGTTTCCGCTTTTGCTTTTTACTTTGCTTTCGGAAGTTTCGACTTTTTTATTATAACACATAAGATCCGTGATTGCAACTTTTACGCAATTTTAAGGGCAAGTATTTTTCATGTCAGAAAACCTGCTTTACGACAAAGAGACGGCGCAACCTATAAAAGGGTTGCGCCGTCTCTTTGATTCCCTTTATGAAAACACGTTTTCTTTCCGCGCTTAAATGAAAAAGCTCAGGATCAATACGACGATAACGCCCGGTATACCAAATATACCCGTGATCAACGCCGTCCACCAGTTTACGGGTATGGCAACGCTCGGTATCAGATTCAGTAAAAAGATCGCACCGATACCGATAGCCGCATTGATCACGAATTTCAGTATCGTCTTGAACCCGAATTTGAATAATTTCAGAACGATCGCCAATACAGCCACCGCAATGACCGCTACGATAATAAATTGCAGGATTTCGGACATACTCTACCTCCGTTTTTCCATAGTATGCCCTTCCGACGGCGATTTATTCGGCAGCACTCTGTTCTCAGACTTTCAAATTGCCGTCTTTGTCGCAATGGAGATCTTCTTTTGCTGACAAAGATCTTTTCGTCTTGCCTGTTTCATCCGTGACACCTTTAACTGTTTTGCTTATTTTTCAAAAACAAGCAAAGGCACAGCCCGCAAAAGTATTTGCGGGCTGTGCCTTTGCTTCTCACAGTAAAAAAGGGTGCGAAGGCAAACCCTTCGCACCCTTTGAATGTCGGGAATTATTCGTAATCGACGACATTTACCCACTTTTCAAGGAAAGCCTGTTCTTCGGGTACAGCCTTCGTCGTCTGGCTCGCCGCCACGATCGGTAAAGCCTTCTGTACCAACTGTTTCGCAATGCCCGTTTTTTCACAGAAAAGTTTCAGGTATTCTTCCGCCTGTTCGTCTTTTCCTTCCAGCTTGAACAGAAGATAGGTGCGGGCCGCATCACAACGCGCGTTGCCCTGCGTAGCGTGCGCCCAGTCAATGATAAACTTTCTTCCGTCAGGGCTGACAATAATATTTGCAGGGTTGAAATCCCCGTGACAAAGTTTGTCATGCGCAGGCAGAGAATCCAACAGAATATGCAGATCATACCGCGTCGTTTTGTCAAACTTCGTGGAAGAAATCTTCCTGTGCATTTTGTCCTTCAGCTTCGTCAGAAGCGGCACTTTCTGATTGAGCACTTCAACCTGCAGATCCACAAATTCTTCCAGATATTCCGCCATTTTATCCGGATTCTCATCCATCAGCTGCTGCATCGTCTTGCCTTCCACGTAATCCAGAATGATCGCCCATTCCCCGTTCACTTTGGTCACTTCATGAACAGCCGGCACATTCAAAGATGTTCCCTCTTCTACCCGCGCCGTGTTCAGCGCTTCATTCAGAACATCCGACTTCGGATATTCGTCGTTGAACAGCTTTACAAGAGTCTTGCCTTCCCGATAAATCGTCTTTTTATTCGTTTTCTGAATAATTTCTGCCATCTTTCTTCCCCTCCTTATTTACCGTAATAAGATTTAAGATACATCTCTTTGATTTCCGAAATGAGCGGATAACGAGGATTCGCTCCCGTGCACTGGTCATCAAATGCCTGTTCACACATTTCGTCCAAACGATCCAGGAAGTTTTTCTCATCCACACCGTAATCTTTGATCGTCTTTCTGATCCCGACCTTCGCTTTCAATTCTTCGATCGCCTTGATCAGGTTCTTTACCTTCGCATCGTCGTCCTTTCCGCCAAGCCCGAGGAAATCCGCAATTTCCGCATAGCGCGCCTTCGCATGAGGATATGCATACTGCGGGAATGTACCCATCTTCGTCGGCACTTCCGCACTGTTAAAGCGGATCACTTCACTGATCATGAGTGCGTTCGCTACCCCGTGCGGCAAATGATGGAATGCACCCAGTTTGTGCGCCATCGAATGGCAGACCCCCAGGAACGCATTCGCAAACGCAATACCGGCCATCGTCGACGCATCCGCCATCTTTTCACGCGCAACCGGATCGTTCGCCCCGTTCTCATATGCGCGCGGCAGATATTCAAATATAAGTTTCATCGCAACCAACGCCTGACCATCCGTATAAGGCGTCGCCATGATGGACGCATATGCTTCCAGTGCATGCGTCAGCGCATCTATTCCCGATGCACTCGTCAATCCTTTCGGCATATTCATCATAAAGTCTGCGTCGATGATCGCCATCTTCGGAAGCAGTTCATAATCCGCCAAAGGATATTTGATGCCCGTCTTTTCATCCGTGATAACCGCAAACGGCGTTACTTCCGAACCCGTTCCTGCCGACGTAGGCACCGCTATAAAATATGCCTTTTCTCCCATCTTCGGGAATGTGTAAATTCTCTTGCGGATGTCCATGAATCGCATCGCCATATCCATGAAATCCACTTCCGGATGTTCGTACAAAACCCACATGATCTTGCCTGCATCCATCGCAGATCCGCCGCCCAATGCTATGATCACATCCGGCTCGAATTCCGACATCAGCTTCGCGCCTGCTTTCGCACATGCAAGATTCGGATCCGGTGCTACATCGTAAAAACAGGTATAACGGATCCCCATTTCATCCAATTTATCCGTAATCGGCTTGATATAATTGTTCTTGTAAAGGAATTCGTCCGTCACTATGAACGCCTTCTTCTTGCCCATTACATTCTTCAGTTCGTCCAACGCAACAGGCAGGCATCCCTTCTTATGATAAACTTTTTCAGGAAGTCTCAGCCACAGCATATTTTCTCTCCTCTCCGCTAAGGTCTTGATATTCAACAAATGCTTCACTCCTACGTTCTCCGATACCGAGTTTCCGCCCCACGATCCGCATCCGAGCGTAAGCGAAGGCATCAGCTTGAAGTTGTAAATATCTCCGATCGCTCCCTGCGAAGACGGCATGTTGATCAGCATACGGCATGTCTTCATCGCTTCCTGCCATTTCGCAATCTTGGCCTTCTCCGTAAGCTGGTTTATATACAAAGACGAGGTATGTCCGTAGCCGCCGTCCGCAATCAGCCTCTCTGCCTTTGCAACCGCTTCATCAAAATCTTTCGCTCTATACAATGCAAGCACCGGCGACAGCTTTTCATGCGCAAAAGCTTCTTCCAGTTCCACACTCTCCACTTCACCGATCAAAATCTTCGCCGTCGGCTCTACTTTGAATCCGCAGATCTCCGCGATCTTCGGTGCACTCTGCCCTACGATCTTAGCATTCAGCGCACCGTTAATAATCATCGTATTGCGGACTTTATCTTTCTCCTCATCCGTCAGAATATGGCATCCGCGCTTGATAAATTCCGCTTTCACCGCATCATAAACAGCATCTTCCGCAATCACCGATTGCTCCGATGCACAAATAAGACCATTGTCAAACGTCTTCGAATGAATAATCGAATTGACCGCTACCGTAATATCCGCCGTTTCATCAATAATGGCAGGCGTATTTCCCGCACCTACGCCGAGAGCCGGTTTGCCAGAACTATACGCACTGCGCACCATGCCGGGGCCGCCCGTCGCAAGGATAATGTCCGCCGTTTTCATCAAAGTCGTGGTCATATCCAGTGACGGCACGTCGATCCAGCCGATAATCCCTTCCGGAGCACCCGCTTTAACCGCAGCGTCCAGCACGACTTTCGCCGCCGCAATCGTACAATTCTTCGCTCTCGGATGCGGCGAAATTATAATACCGTTGCGCGTTTTTAAGCAAATCAATGTCTTGAATATCGCCGTGGATGTCGGATTCGTCGTCGGAATAACCGCAGCAACAACTCCGATAGGCTCCGCAATCTTCTTCGTCCCGAATGCCGCGTCTTCTTCAATCACGCCAACCGTCTTGGTATTTTTATAAGTATTGTAGATATACTCTGCCGCATAATGATTTTTGATAACCTTGTCTTCTACAATACCCATGCCCGTTTCCGCTACCGCCATCTTCGCAAGCGGAATACGCTGGTTGTTCGCCGCAAGCGCCGCCGCCGCAAAAATTTTGTCAACCTGCTCCTGCGAGTACGTCGCAAAAATTTCCTGAGCTTTCCTGACCTGCGCGATCTTCTCCATCAAAGCATCGACTGTGTCAACGATTTTTTCGTTCTCCATTTGACCTCTCCTTGCAAATTATTTTTCATTGTTTAAAATTTCCGCGAGACGCATGGACAATATCGCAAGCGATGCCGCCATGTCCTCGTTTTTAACCGCTATATTCGTCGGAAGATTCAGATTCGCCGGCGCAAAATTCCAGATCGCCCTTACGCCGCCTCCGATCAATTCATCCGCAACCTGCTGCGCCGCTCCCTGCGGTACCGCTATGATCCCGATCTTGACATTCATCCTCCGTACAAGCCTCGCTATATCCGCCGCATCATATACCTGAACACCGCCAAACTTTTTGCCGATCAGCTCAGGCGAAGAATCAAACGCCGCCACAATATTCAAACCATAGTTTTTGAATCCGCCATACCCGACCAACGCCCGGCCAAGTCCGCCCGCGCCGACAATCACCGCGTCCGTAACATTATCATACCCTAAAAACCGATTAATGTCCGCTATCAGATCCGAAATCTCAAACCCAAGCTTCGGTTTCCCGGCCACAGAACTGATCACCGCAAGGTCTTTCCGAACCTGAACGGCATTCAGATTCAGCTCTTCCGCTATCGCCGTCGACGAAATCGTCCGCTCCCCTGCTTTCTCCTTCTCTTTCAGAAATCGAAGATATGCAGGCATCCGCCCGATCGTTGCCTTGGATATGTTTATCATCTCTCTATTGTTCCCCATATGACCTGTTCCGATACACATTTATATCGATAAAAATTTATTGATATTTTTTTATCGATAAAAGTTTATCAAATAATTTTAAAGATGTCAAACGCTGCAATCAAAAAATTCAAATACCCGAAAAATTATGAAACATAACGAACTTTGTGAAATTTTTTCATGTGTATTTACAGAAAAGTATGTACATAATCAAAATTTTGAAAAGCCTGCTTACGCGTAAAAAATTAACATAAAAAAATTCAAAAACAGCCCATAAAATGCTTGATTTTAGAAAAAAAATCTGATAAAATATGCAAGTACTTTGAAATTGGGGTGTCGCCAAGCGGTAAGGCAACGGACTCTGACTCCGTCATTCGTTGGTTCGAATCCAGCTACCCCAGCCATTAGACGCTATATATTGTGGTTTTCAGAGAAAGAAACACAAAATATGGCGTCTTTCTTTTTGCTTTTTGCTTAGATTTCCACAATTTGTGGGGTAAAATGTGGGGTAAATCCGCAGAAAAGAAACCGCTTTGACGCGGCTTCTTTTTGTTTTACGGCTTTCCGTTTCTCGGCGGCTGTTTAAAGCTCGTAATCGATCTTCTGCGCTTCGTTGTACAGGTATTCCTCTGAATAGTCGGTATATCCCCTGTCCACGGCAGAAGTCTTTACGTCTTTGTCAAACGAGTGCCCTGCCCAGATCATGACGGCTTCCAGGTTGCACCCGGCCTCTTTTGCACGGGTGATAAACGTGTATCTCAATTCATGCGGATGATGATTTGAAAACAATCTCTTAAACGTTGTCTGAATGGTGTTGACATTCACTGTCTTTGCTTTTTGGAAATCTACATAAGGCAAAACTCTTCGGAACATCGGCGTAAACGGGATCTTGCGATCCACTTCGATGCGCCCCTGTCTCTGTTTACTTGTGGTACAGACAAGGAAGTTTTCTTCGGCGCGAATCGTCTGCAATTCACTGCGGCGCAATCCGAAATAGAGCATGATGAGCAAAGCACTTGAAGCGGCATTGTCCTTGTGCGAGATACAGAACTCGACAAGCGTCTTTTCTTCCTCCTTCGTGAGCGCACTCCCTTTTTTGCTCTCATGGTATGGCAGCACGATCTTCTTCATGGGCGATACAAACCCGAGATCCTCCGCGGCAAGATCGAAAATGCAGGAAAAAGCGAGATGCAATTTTTCCGCCGTGCGATATTTTCCTTCCTCTACAAAGCGAAACAGATAGTCCTGCACTTTCTTTCTCGTCATGTCTTTGAGCAGAACGCCGGCAAAATCTTTTTCAAAGTTCCGCTTGCTCATGCGCTCATACTCCTCGTATGTACGCGGTTTTACCGTCTGCTTTTTGAGTTCGAGCCATTGCGCAACATAATCGGTAAAAAGCACGTTCATGATATTTGCCTGTTGCGGCAACGGTTGTGATCCATACTGATTGGGCAATGTCTGCATCCCGTATTGAGGCGGAACAGGCGGCGTTATATACGGCTGCGGATAAGGCGGTGTGTAATATTGCGGCAAAATCTGCGGCTGCACGGACGGCATTTGCTGCGACACTGGATAAGGCGAATGGAGATCGTATCTCGATCTGCGCGGAGCAGGACATTCGGGATGTTGCACAAGATACAATTCCATTTCGTTGACAAAGCGGATCTTCAATGTATTGAGGTCTTTGGCGGCGACGTAGAGTTGAATGCCATCGCGGCGATAGTTGATCTCAAAAACGCCTTTATGATAGCGGTACCGAACGATTTTATTTCTGTAAATAAAATAATTTTTGAGTTTTGCGGACATTGTATTCAGCTCCTGTTTGGTAAATTTGATGGTTTTTGTCTTCGATTTCGGCTTTTCTGTGAGCTGAGGCAGAGGCAATTCCGAGAGAGCGGCGCGAACGGCAGCGACGGCAGCGGAAGCAGCCGCTTTGGCAATCGTGTCCGAAAGCAGCTGCATCGATCCGCTGTCGAGATCGCCGTTTATGGAATTGAAGAGTTTCGTCTGATCCATCTCTCTCCTGCCCTAAATACAAAATTCAACACATGCACGGTCTTTTTCCGTACTTTGCATTTCTATGATACTCAGAATCGCGAGAAAAAGATAGCGCATTTTTGCACGCTAAATAGCTCCTCGCATAGCCAAAACCGAAACTTTTTGTACCTAAATGAGATATTTTGATACCTTTTTCGGATAAAGCGATCCCTTGCAAAAACGCCACATTGGCGCAGAACAAGGAAAGCAAAGGCACATCACATCAGTGTCCATGCAAAACGCCAAAAACGGAATGGGAAATCCTGAACAAAGCGCGAGAGAAAACGGGCGCTTTGCAAGCGGATCAGCGCAAACGCCCGTTCTCCGCGCTTCAGGTTTACATACGTTGTTGCGTTGGCAGTGTGTGCGCTTGGTCGGCGCCCGAGCGCGAAGCGCGAGGGTGTCGTTGCGGCGCAGCCGCAACGACAGCTGAAAGCCGCCGCTTGTTAATAACCAAGCGCACACACTACAGCCATTTGCTGCTTTGATGATAATTTTTTTCATAGATCGTGCTTTTTCATATCCGAAAAAAGCGTCTTTGAAGCAGATTCAGGAATCGCCTCAAAAAACGCTTTCTGAAACGCAAACATCCGTTTGCGATAAAATACTTGAAAAGAGTTTTTTCTTGCCATAAAGGGGCAAAAGAGGGCGAATTTCGGGCTCTATAAATTCATTTTTCAAGTTTCATCAAAACGCGATCGTCAGATGTTTCCGATATATGTCTGATATTTGGATCGGATCTGCCTTTTTCTATAGCAGATACTGCCACGTCCGATACCGAGTTCTGCAATGATTTCCGAACGCACCAGCCCTCTCAGAACGCAGTCAAGTACGGCAAGCTCCATTTCGCTCAGATGCATGGCTTCCAAGATCGCATCCGCTTTGGTGTAATCGGTCTGCTCTTTCTCAAAACAGTTTACGGGATCCATGGGCAGAGCCTTATAGTCCGTAAAGTCTATATACTCCGTTTTTTGCGCTTTTCTTTTGGAACGCTTGAGCTCGCGGTTCAGTTCACGGTAACAGGCAAGTTTGATCGTGATATCGATTCCCTTACTGTCTTTCCCATAGATGTCCGATACTCTTTTTCCGAAGAATTGATACAAGAAACAGATCGCCGTCTGCGCAACGTCGTAGCCGTCCGATACGATATAATCGACTTCTCCCATGTGATGGAGATCTTTGATAAGACCGATATAATATTGATCCGCAATTTGCCAATCGTACTTTTTCGCCGTGCGCAAAGATTGCAAAGCGATCATTTCACCCATCAGCTTGACGTTATCCACAGAGATCGGTTCAGCGAAGAGTTCACCTTCGTTCCGATATTTTCCGTTTGAGAACTTTGTAACCAACATTTCCATCCTGACACCTCTGAAATTGTATTCGCCGGGATCCGGCAGAGGCGCCAAAAGCATAGGTCGATCAAGAGACAGACTTTTTTAATAAAAGCAGGCGGATGTCAACGGGAAAAGACAAAATCGTTGCATACGTATGCTAAAAAATGAAACGAAAAAGCCGAGCAAGAAACTGATATGCACCCCAAAAGTTAGACACTTTTGGAGGTGCATATTTTTATG
>QAKO01000073.1 GCA_003343765.1 Bacillota bacterium
TGCGCACTTTGCGCGAAAACGTGGGCTTGAGCTCCATCTTCGCCCCGTTCTGCGGCCGCACCGCATTCAGCTTGAAACTCATCTCGTCCGCACGGATCCCTTTCAGTGTAAAATCTACATTCTGCATAAATTTCTTCTCCGCTTCGTATTTTCTGCGCAACCTCGGCCGCACCGCAGAAATTTCCCTGAATGCGCTCTGTGTTTGCACTTAATATTATACTTTCCCCCGCCCGTTTTGTCAACATTTCGCCCGAAAAAGTTTGATTTTTCCGCCAGATTACAACTTCTTTTCAAAATCGTTTTTTCATTGTTCCCCGCAAATTCCGCCGATTTTTTCTCTCCCTGACACGATATCAGAAAAAGAGCGATACTCAACAGGTATCGCTCTTTTCCGTGCGCCGCAACATTTGCCGCGCCTTGTATCAAATGCGCTTCTTGATTTGCGCCGATGATTCGGCGCGCGCCGTTTTTGTTGTTATGCCCGATCAGAGCAACGACATACCGCGGTCTGTTTCCGTCACGATGCGAATCTCCGCCGTTTCGCCTGTCATGGCGTCGATATAGGCAAAATACATTCTTCCGCCGTATTCGCCGCGCACTTCATAGACAAGACGCTCTTCCCCGTCTACGGGTATGATCGCCCTGCTGACTCCGTGCAGCTGCATCTTTGCAGCCGCGTTGCGTTCGATCCGCTCCATCGGGACTTTTGCCTCCCCGATCTGACGCTCGCAATGGTTTTTCAGATACAAATGCGCATCCAGCCCCGTCACCGCGCCGCGTTCTGCGCAGACTTTTACCATCACGCGGTCGGGATAAATCAGAACGCCGTCCTGCTCATACACAAAAGTGATACAGCATTCGCAGTCCGCTTCGCTCACAAACACGGGACGAAGATTTTCGTAACCGCACTTTTCCAGGAACTTGCGCGCGATGTGCGTGCAATGCTTTGCGTCAAAATTTTCGGTGTTGCACTGTTCGTAACTGTCAAACATCGCCAAAAGTCCGCCCTGCTCCGTGATCTGCGCATAATACGATCTGCCAGCATCGTCCGTAAATTCAAACGTGTATGCCGCATACGATCCTTCCGTCTTACCCGTGCAGCGCAATTCGCTCACTTTGTAATCGGAAAAATATTCGTTCGCCAGTTCCGTAGCACGTTCCTCGGATACCGTTTCCAATTCCGACAAATGATCTGCCGCGCCTTTTCCCGTCAATTCACTGCGAACCGTTTCGTTCATTTCCCCGATTCCTGCCGTCAGACGTTCAAAATTTGCAGCAAATTCGCCGTCCGTTGCCCACATCGATTCCGCACTCGCCGAACCCGCACTCTCGATCAGCGCAGGCATCGCATAACGCACCGACTGCATCGACGTGTAAAGATATTCGATGACTTCCTCTTCCTGCGCGTTCAGCGTTCCGCCCGCCGCCACCTTGTGCAGCAGCGCCGACGCATAGTCGCCCGCACGGTTGAAAAATGCCGTCAGTTTGGTAGCCGCATAACTGTCTACAGGCAAATTTTCCACACAACGCTCCGCCAGTCTGCTGCGCACCAGCATATCCGCCAGAAGTTTCTGCGTTTCATAGTTCCCCTGCGCAATCCGAACCTTCGCAAGATCGGCATCCAGCATTTCTACCTGCTCGGAAAGTTCATATACGTTTGCCTGGTATCCGTCCAGCGCCGCACTCTTCGTGTTGACAAGATCAAAATACCCGACCGTCACGATCGCACCCAGCGCCAGCACCGCCACCGACAGCGATACCACCGCCGCCAGCCAGCCGCCGAACCCGGGCGTCTTCTGCGCACGCTCTTCGCGCCTGCGCTTTTCTTCCGCCAGCTTTTCCGCCTTCATCGCACGGTGATGCAGTTTTTCCTCTTCCGCGCGCATTTCGCGTTCCCGCTTTTCCTGCTGTTTCGCCGCCAGTTTCTCCGCGCGGATACGCTCCCGTTCCGCCGCTGCTTCCAGCTTCGCCTGCTTCTTTTCTTCCTTTTTCTGCGCTTGCTCGATCCTGCGCTGCGCAAGCATATCCTCGCGCTCCGCCGCTTTTTCCAGACGCGCCGTACGCGCCTCGGCTGCGGCAAGCTCTTCGTTCATTTCCCTGTTTTCCGCGTCATGCATGCATCCGTTTTTGCCGCAGTTTCCCGAACACTTTCCGTTTCTTTCTCTGTCTTTCATGTTCCGCCCTCCTTAAATCGCAAACACGTGCTTGCCGATCGTGATCACCGTCTCGCGCGAAAAGATCCATTCGCTCGTCGCCGTGACAGGATTGTAATAGTACAGACATCCGCCCGTCGGATCCCAGCCGTTCAACGCATCTTTGGCGGCATTGATCGCCGTCTGGTCGGGCGTCAGATTGATCTGCCCGTCGCTCACAGCCGTGAACGCATGTTTCTGGTAGATCACACCCGAAATCGTATTCGGAAAATCCGGACTCTTAACGCGGTTAAGCACGACCGCTCCGACCGCGACCTGGCCCGTATAACTCTCACCGCGCGCTTCTCCGTAAATACAGCGCGCCAGCAGATAAGTATCCGAATTGGTATAACCGTTATTGCTGCTCTGCGATCCGCTGCCGTTCGCCTGCTCCATCATCCCGAGCGCTTCAAATGTCTTTTTGCCAACAATTCCGTCTGCCGTCAGTCCGTTTTTGCGTTGAAAATACTTTACCGCTTCTTTTGTCTTCGGTCCATAGATCCCGTCTACACTACCTTTATAATACCCCCACCGACGCAGCTTGTCCTGCACAGTCTTTACATCGTTGCCGCGGCTGCCTTCTTTGAGCACCGCCGCTTCGATATCCTGTCCGTATGCCGCCGCATCTTCCAGTTTGGAAGTCTGCTGCACGGAAAACAGTACGATCGCCGCAAACGCGACAACCAGCGTGAGCGCCAACGCGCCCGCACGAATCATTTTACTCATTCTTCCTCCTTCCTTCTTAAAAACAGTTTGTTTCCGCAAAAAAAGGAGGATTTCACCTTAATTTGCGAAAAAATTCTCGATCAGCTCCAGCAATCTGGAACGATAACGGATCGTGTTACCCTTGGCTTCCCCCGAAAAACACAGGGGCGGATAGACAACGCACCACCAGTTTGCCCCCGATCCCGTGCCAAGCTCGACGATCAGCGCATCGTAGATCCCCGCTTCCAGCGTAACGCCTTCATAGACTCTGTCGGGAAATTCCTCCGCGCTTACCCGCGCTTTCGATGTGTAGGAAAAACCGTTTTCCGCCAGCACTTCGTCCGCAACGCGCTCGATGGCGGCAAGATTTTCTTCCAGCGCCCCGATCGCTTCTTCCTTGCTCTCGCACTGCGCCGCCACGGGGATCAGAAACTGCACAATGGCGTCCTTTACTTTATATTTGACCGCCTGATCTTCCGTTGAATCCGAATTGGCGCGCACGTGCATGCGTAAATACGCCGAAGTCTGCGGCTGAGTCTCCTGCATCGTAACCGCTACCGTCAGGATTAGTATGAATAAAACACCAAAAACTATACAAATTTTTTTCATGGTACGCTTCCTTTCTGTTTTGTGAAACTATTATTGCCTCCCCTTCCCGCCTTTATACCTTCACGCCCGAAAATAGCTGACAGCTTTTTGTATTCAGGCGTTCCCCTCGCACATTGCCCCTTCTTCCCTGACTTTTTCCATACCTTCCCTAATCCCGTCCGCCCCAAAAAAGCCGTCAGGACGCTCAAAAAGTACGCGTCCTGACGGCTTTTGAATTCTATATCCTTTCCTTTTTATGTTGTCGGAAAGTTTCACTGCAACAGATTATTTAACAGTTTACTTCACTCCGCTATGTAAAAAACGTTCGGAATTGTTTTGAAAATGTTGTGGCGGTACGATGCGGACAAAAAACGACGGACGAAACTTCTCTGTTTCGTCCGCCAAAAATTTTCAAAATTCTATTTTTACACGGTAAAAAATGTTCTGCGATCCGCTCTGCGAAACCCACTCTATAAAGCTGAAACGTTCAATACAGCAGGCGCGCCGTTTCGGGCAGAGTCATGACTGAGCTGTTATCCCCGCGCACGGTAAAGTATTCGTCGTGGTACGTTTTATGCGGGATCATATACACGCGTCTTCCCCGCCATTCGCCGTTGACGCTGTCGGTAAACCTGCGGCGTGAAAGAATGTACGCGAACAATCCGTAGTTGAGTTCCACGATCGCGTTCTCATAACCTTCGGCAAAACATTTTTTGATCGCGCATTTGACCTTGAACGCCATATACGAATCGGAAATGATATACCCCGAACCCTTGCAATGCACACACTTCTTCGTGAGCATGGAAACGATGTCGCTCTTTACTTTCTTACGCGTAAACTGCACAAGCCCGAGTTCGGTCATTGCCGTCACGTTGCACTTTGCACGGTCTTCGCGCAGATGATCTTCCAACTCTTTCACGACCGCGGCACGATGTTCTTCGCTGACCATGTCAATGAAATCCACGACCACGATCCCGCCCAGATTCCGCAGGCGAACCTGCCGCGCGATCTCTTTCGCCGCCAAAAGATTGGTGCGGAATACCGTATCTTCCAGACCCGATCCGCCCGTAAATTTCCCCGTATTCACATCGATCGCCGTCAGCGCTTCGGTGCGGTCAAAAATCAGATACGCCCCGTTTTCCAGCGGAACGCGCGCGCTCATCAGACGGTAAACCTGCTCTTCCAGCCCGAAATATTCGAACATCTCGCGCTCTCCGTCATAGCGCACCAACTTGCTCTTGCTCCGCGTACGGCGGAAAGCCGCCTCCACTCTCTGGTAAATCTTATCGTCCCCGATGTAGATCTTATCCACATCCGACAGATCAAAATCGCGCAAAAGCCGCACATGCACGTCCGCATCGCGATAGATAAGATCGCCCACCGAAGCATTTTTGTATGCTTCCAGCGCTTCCGCATACAGTCCGCGCAGGTATTTGACTTCGTCTTTCAAATCGGCAAACTTCACGTTCGGCGCATTCGTGCGCATGACGATACCGCCGTCGCCGCCCGCCAGTTTTTCCGCTTGCTTCATCAGCCGGACTCGCAATTCTTCATCCGTGATCTTGCGCGATACCGCACAAAACTCCGCCCGCGGAAGAAAAATCACGTTTTTACCGACAAACGAAAGACACATACTCAGGCGCGCACCCTTGCTGCCGATGGGAGATTTCGCCACCTGCACCATCACTTCGTCGCCCGCTTTCACGTTCAGCTGCATCGGCTCCACAGCCGCGCCCGCCGCCTCCGCCGGGATGTCCCCCGCATAC
This sequence comes from Bacillota bacterium, assembly GCA_003343765.1. Classification (GTDB taxonomy): domain Bacteria; phylum Bacillota; class Clostridia; order Christensenellales; family Borkfalkiaceae; genus Borkfalkia. The sequence goes on from QAKO01000073.1 coordinate 5,252, forward strand.
AAATATCCGTTCTTTTCCCGCCCGAACGCCACAAAAGCAGCCTGCATCCCTTCCAGTACATTGACGACCCGACCCTTGTAAATGTTGCCGGATATTTCGGTGGAACTGTCCGTATCGAGATGAAACTCGACAAGCTGACCACCCTCGGTCACTGCCGCAAAGCAGTCTTCCCCGAAGTAGTCAAAATACATATTCTTTTGCATCTATAAACCTTGCCGCACCCGCAGGCGCGAAAATAAAATACCAAGAAACGGAATACAATTAATCCACTTATTATTTTACCACATGAATTTGCCCTTTGCAATAGTTCTTTAAAAAAAACGGCGCATTTTCCTTAAAAACCTATCAATCACACTACTTTTTTTGGCTATTCCGAATTTTCAGAATGATTTTTGCATAAAAATTCCTCTTCTTGCAAAAAATTGTCTTCTCCGGGGGCTTCGCTTCCGCCCAGATACACCGAAACGGGAGCGCGTATATCCGCCTGTGAAACGATCTCCAAAAATTCATCCTGCGAAAGCACGCAGACCAATTCGCCGCTCTCGTCAAAAAGCAGAAGTTCGAGATATTTTCCCCGTTCGAGAAAGGATATGGCGCGGCGGACGGAACTGCTCTGCAGAAGCGCTACGCGCTTGACCTGCATTCCGCGCGCAAGTCCGCGTGAAAAATCCTGGAAAAAACGCGTATACCGCTCATCGCGCGCGCCGAATGTTCCGAACAACACAAACAGCGCAAAAAACAAAATGCTGACATTCGGGCTTTGAAAACAGCTCGCGGCAAACAGCATACCCAATGCACAGGACATACCGATCCCCATACCGAGCATACACCTGCGCGCAAAGGTATCCCCCTTCCACTTTACCAATAAACAGCACAGGATGCGCCCGCCGTCCAGAGGGTACGCAGGCAAAAGATTGACGGCGGCAAGGAACGCCGACGCGATCGCCGCAGTGTCGGTATAGGGATAGGTATCGGGGAAGAGCCACCAGAGCGCCACAAATCCTGCCGCACAGGCGGCATTGATCAAAGGGCCTGCGAGCGCGAGACGGATCTCATCGGAAAGAGGGATCCCCTCGATGTCCCCCGAAACGACCGCACCGCACGGCAAAAGCCGCAGGCGCGACAGCCTGCACCCTATGCGCGCCGCATACGCGGCATGGCCGAATTCATGGATCACCGCCACCAGCGTATACACGAGAAATAAAAAGAGCTGCCTTTTGTACAGGAACCACAGTCCGAACAAAAGAAAAAGCGGATGCACGGAAACCGTGAACCGCTTTTTTGCGGCGCTTCCGGTTTTTGCGGCGTTTTTCCCGCCGCGGAAAAACGCCGCGAACTTTGTCGTAAACTTCTGCATTTTTCGTTCAGATCATCCCGCTGTTTTTACGCGCCTTTATACGTTCCAGACTATGTCGTTGTTTTCGTTGACCGTAAACGACGTGATCAGGGAACCTGCATCGTACATGGATACCGAAACGGAAGCCGAACCGTCCGTAAAACCGACGGGAATGGTGGCAAAAACCGTCTCACCCGCTTCGACGTATGCGTGCGTGAGGCCTGTTATGACCGTCGAGAAAGAAGTCGTATGCGAAACTTCTATCGTGTAGCCGTTTTCACCCTGCGCCACGTTCTTCACCGTGCCGCCGTACGGCGCATATACGCTGCATTCGCCCTGGAACGTCAATACGCCCGTGTCCGAAACGGTACATACGATCTCTGAATCGGATACTACGGGATACAGCGTAAGTTCCGAATACGTCCGGTCATCCTGTACCGCCGCAGGCGTGTCTTCCGTTACCAATCCGCGGAAAAATGTATTGATCGCACTGTTTTCCCAGAACAGGTTGGTCAGCAAAATGGTTGCGCACAGCGCACAGATCGCCACAAATTCCGCGATCAGCACTTTCCCGTCCAGGAATTTCTTCCGCGGCGCTTTGGGTTCTTCTTCGCTGTATACGCGCGGTTCACCGTAATCGGTAATATTCTCCCCTTCCGCCACACTCTCGTCATACTGCGCGTTTTCCACACGCTCGTTGACCGTTTCCACGACCTGCTCTTTCAGTTCCGTCGGCTCTTTTCTGCGCTTGCTGCGCTTTTTCGTAACATTGAGAGTATTGACGGGTATTTCGAGCATCTCTGCATAGTCGATGGTTTCGCTCATAACTCATTTCCTCCGGTTTTTGTTCGTTGTATTTGTATTGTATGCGCCTTTTTCCGCTTTCAGAACTCTTTTTCGAAATTTTTTCGTAATTGTTTGCACCTTTTTGATTTTTCCTGTATAATATGATTAGTCGCATTTTTCAGTCTGAATAAGGGCTTCGCGATTCAATACAAGATAAATCTATTCTTCGGGTATAAAAAATATGAAAATTTCCGAACTTTTCCAAAAGAAAAAGGCGGTCTATTCCTTTGAGATTTTTCCGCCGAAACCGTCGGCAGAACTTTCCGCCGTGCAAGGCACCATCGAAGAGCTATCCGCCCTGCACCCCGACTATATTTCCGTGACTTGCAGTGCGGGCGGTTCGGGAAATTCGCGCACGGGCGAGATCGCAAAGCTGGTCAGAGGCCTCGGCGTTGAACCTCTGGCGCACGTTACGTGCATCAATTCGGATAAAACTTCCGTCCGCGCCGCGCTCGACTTACTGCAGGCGGACGGGATCGAGAACGTCCTCGCGCTCCGCGGCGACCGCATTGCGGGCGCTGAGGACAGCAAAGATTTCGCGCACGCGTGCGACCTTGTACGCTTTATCCGCGAAAACGGCTACGATTTCGATATTGCGGGCGCCTGTTATCCCGAATGCCATCCCGAATGCTCGGATATTCTCACCGATATCCGCAATTTAAAGAAAAAAGTGGACGCGGGCGTCACACACCTGAACACGCAGCTGTTTTTCGACAACGAGGACTTTTACCGTTTCCGCGATATGCTTTCGCTTGCGGGCATCGACGTACCCGTTCAGGCAGGCATCATGCCGCTCGTCAAAAAGGGGCATGTCGACCGTATCATTTCCCTTTCGGGAGCCAAAATCCCCGCGAAAATTTCGCGCATGATCTCCCATTTCTACGACAAACCCGACTCGCTGATGGAAGCAGGTATTGCCTATGCAGTCGACCAGATCGTCGATCTGCTTTCGGCAGGCGTACGCGGCATTCACCTCTATGTAATGAACAATCCCTATGTGGCGCGCCGCATCAGCGAAAGCGTTTCGCACATTCTCGGAGAGATCAATGCAGATTGACCGCGAAGAATTTTTACGTTATCTGGGTTGGAAAGGACAGGAAACGGACAATACGTTCCTTCAAAAACTGGACGAAGCCGCAAAGCAATGTCTTGCCATGACTGCGCCGCGTTCCGTCGTGCGGAAGTTTGAACTCACCGACAGTCTCGAACTCAGAGGCACAGGTTTTTTTCTTGAAGGAAGCGACATCTGCGAACACCTGAAAGGCTGCAGAGAAATCTATCTGATGGCGGCGACCGTCGGGATCGGAGTGGAACGGGAACTCATGCGCCTTACACAAAAAAGCGCAAACGCCGCTCTTTTGTTCGATACCGCGGCAAGCTGCGCCGTCGAAAGCTATTGCGATGACGTCTGCGACGATCTGCAAAAAGACAACCCCTTCTTGCTCACCGCGCGCTTTTCCTGCGGTTACGGGGATTTCCCCCTGACCGCGCAGAAAGATATCTGCAAACTTCTGCGCACCGATTCGCAGATCGGGCTGTGCTGCGACGAAAGTTTTCTCCTGACGCCGCGCAAATCGGTAACCGCCGTCGTCGGAATCAGCCGCATCCCCTATGTCCCCGAGAAAGCGCCCGCGCGTTGTATGCACAAATGCTCCGCCTGCAAAAATGCGGGCTGTGCTTTCCGAAAAACGGAGTAACCCCTATGGATTTTTTAAAATTTCTTTCAGACAATATTGTCGTTTTCGACGGCGCTTTCGGCACGCTTTTGCAGAAAAAAGCGGGGAACGTAGGCACGATTCCGGAACGGCTGAACATGGAAAGGCCTGAACTGATCGCCGAGATCCACCGCGAATACGCGCGCGCAGGCGCGGACGTGATCACAGCCAACACATTCGGCGTGAACGAACTCAAAGTCGGCTCAGCTTCCCTTTCCGAAAAACTTATCCGCGCCGCGATCGGCCTTGCCCGCACGGTAGCGGGAAAAAATAAATTTGTGGCACTCGACATCGGCCCTACCGGGCAGCTTCTGGAGCCGATGGGCAGTCTGACTTTTGAAGGCGCATACAACGTCTTTGCGAATGTAATCGAAGCGGGAAAAGAAGGTGCGGACGTCATCCTGATCGAGACCATGGCGGATCTGCAGGAACTGCGCGCCGCGCTTTTGGCAGCAAAAGAACACAGCGACCTGCCCGTACTCTGTTCTATGACCTTTGAAGAAAACGGCAGGACATTTGCAGGCTGCGACCCTGTCTGCTACGCAATGACGGCTTCGCCGCTTGCGGACGCCGTGGGCGTAAACTGTTCGCTCGGCCCCGATAAACTTCTGCCCGTCGTACGCACGATCCTTGCCAATACCGACAAGCCCGTCATCGTACAGGCCAATGCGGGACTACCCGACGCGGATCTTCATTACAGCATCGGCGCCGAAGAATTTGCCGAAACGTATGAAATTTTTGTGCGCGAAGGCGTCCGTATCATCGGCGGCTGCTGCGGCACGACGCCCGAATACAT
>QAKO01000119.1 GCA_003343765.1 Bacillota bacterium
TCCGAATTTATCCGTTCATAACTTACAACGGCTCGCCGCATCTGCGGCGGGCTTCTTTTATAGGAGGTAATAATGGCGCCTTTTTTCTTTTTCGATTTTACTCTCGACAAATCGGCAATGCCGCCTGTCGAAGATATTCCCGAAACTCAGCCCCTACCAAAACGGTCGCACACCGAACAGAAAAACTGCTGTCCTTACCCTATCCCGAAAATCGAACAAATCGTAAAGGATATCGAAAAAGCCGCTTATGCGGTAAACACTTCCAAATTCGTGTCCGACCTGTTCGAATGCGGGGCAATCGCCATATCCAACGCCGTTGACCTTGCACAGAAAGACGAACGGGAAGAGCGGTATCTGCAAATTATCCGAGGATATAGACCAACTCAACAGAGAAGCCTTGTGGATATTTTCGGTAAGGTTTTTGCTTTGCTCTCCTCCGTTGTCTACGATAACGGCAGGTTTAACGACAATCTTGGGGAAATCTTTATGAGCTGCGGTCTCATAAACAAACACACCGCGCAATTCTTTACGCCCTATTCGGCTTCTGTACTCGCTGCGAGAATCAACATAGACGAAACGCTCGTAAAAGAGAAAACCGCGGACGACAGAATTTTGACTGTCAACGATCCCTGCTGCGGCGGAGGAGGTATGCTCATTGCCGCATTAGAGGCTTTGAAAAGTTTGGGCGTGAACTATGCACGGAATTGCTTTATGGAGGCGAACGACGTCGATCTGCGCTGCGTACATATGACCTACCTGCAACTCGCGCTTGCGGGCGTTCCCGCCATCGTCAGGCACCAGAACACATTGACGAGGGAATGTTGGAGCGTCTGGTACACTCCGGCATATCTATTTCAATACTTGCGTTTCCGCAAATTCGATAATCCCTACGATAACCCAAACTTCCAAGAACAAAGGAGGACTGCTCATGCAACGGCTTGACACAACTTCCGTGACGGCATAGTCAAACATGAATAAATCATCTTCCGAAGGTAGCAGCAATGCTACCTTTTTTTGTACGGATAGCAGCTCCAGAAGCATATCGGTAAGGGATCGAAACACGCGGAGTTTGAGTTTATGGTGGAGATCTCAGGGTACAGTTCTATTCTAACACGTAAATGTGCAGGTTTTCTGCGCATTTGAAAAAGTTTTTCGATTTTTTTGAAATTTTTCGTATTGCCTGTCTCGAAAAGACGCCTTTTCAAAGCCGAAAACGCTCCAAAAATCCAGCAGAAAATTCACCCGAAAACTGCACGGAAATCACCTCGTTTCGGCACGACTTTTCAGATGCGGTTGAGATACGGTTCACATACGGTTTAGTTCGGGTCTGACCCTGCGACGTGCGCCGTATACGGGCGCACGTCGCAGCAAACGAAACGAACGAAAAACAACGGAAAATCGGAGCGCGGCGGGCGGGGCGTCGCCGCTGATCCGCTTGCGATCGCCCCCGCGCATTCCGCCGCGCAACTTTCCGATTTTTATGCCATTTACTTTTCCGTTTAATGTTCTGATTTGCCGCTTTCCCGATGCCCTTTACCGAGTTTCGATTTCCCCGTCTAAATTTCGCTTGCCGTATACAATTCGGATTGCCTTTTACTTTGCGCCGTCGGCTTTCTTTGCCTCACCCAACAGTCGTCCTGCGTTTTGATTTTGTAAAACAGCTATCTGTGTCCGAGCCATCTGGTTTAACAATTTTAAACGGTCTTTCTGCGATACACCCTGCTCTATTAAAATGGCGTTGTAACTTTCCATATTCGCAATGACCAACAACTGTTCTATCGTGGCATAATCACGGATATTCCCTTTCTTCCCCGGATTTTCATCCCGCCACTGTTTTGCCGTCTTACCAAACAACGCCACGTTCAACACGTCAGCCTCGTTTGCGTACACATACGCTATCTGAAATTCGTCCAGCATCGGCACAATGTTTTCCTTTATGGCATCCGTATGGATATGGTAATTCAGCTTTGCCAGTTCACGCTTCGCCGTCCACTCGAGCTCCTTCTGTTCCTGAAATTTCAGGCGCTGAAACTCTGTAATCAGATACAACTTAAATTCAGGGCTCAACCAGCTTGCAAACTCAAAAGCAATATCGCGGTGCGCAAATGTTCCTGCACTGTACTTTCCCGCGCTCGGAATGATGCCGATTGCGTTAAACTCTGTTTTCCAGCGTTTCGGCGTCATGGTAAAACGGTTATAACCGACTTCTTCCGTTTTAATTCTGCGCATTTCCACGGAATTAAAATTCGGGTTATTGATCTCTTCCCATAAACTGTAAAAGGCAAACGAATCCTTATTTGACATCCAATTACGTATTACTCCAGAAGGATCCGCCGCGTTTACCACTTTTGCAATATCGGTAAGCGAGATATAATCCTCGTCCTTTATCCGCTTATAATTGACCTGTAACCCCTGTACTTCTACTTGCCCGCTTTTCATATTAACCTCCGCAAGTTAATGTCATTATTTATTATATCACAAGCCAAGCCTCTTTTCAATGGTTTAGCGACGTTTAATTGACTTTCGGCAGTTTCGCAATCGTTTCCTTGCTCACTTGACCTACATACTCACCCTCATCCCAGCACCCGAACGTATCCGCGAGAATAAACTTCTGCCCGTCTTCTCCGTAAGGACAGAGGATATCGTTCTCCATCACGTCGGAAACAAAGAACTGCGGCAGGTCGCCGTAATACACGATCCTCTCCCCGCTCTTTTCGATATACTTCATGATATACGACATCGCGTCGCCCAATACTTCGTCGTCTGCGATCTCCTCGAAGTCCGAACGCCCGAACCGTCCATTGAAATAGGTGTTCTGGTGCGTGATACGCCTTCTGTGCGACTTGAAATTATAATCGTTCACGTCTAACATCTGCCCCGGCATCGTGCCTTCCGGAATATAAAATATACCGTGGAAATGCAGCCGTTGCTTTTCGGGCGAACGCTCCCATACGCCCATACACTTCCAGCCCTGACGCTTGCTTAGGTTTTTAAGACAATCCCCGAGTCCTTTTTTGAAACTTTCCTCCGTATGCAGCTCATTGCTGTACGTCAGCGTCACGAAATGGGTGAAATCCTGTAAATTCGCTTTCCGTGTCATACGGATACGGCGGGCTATGAGATTGTTTCGTTTGCGCCGCAGGTTCAGTTCCGTAAAGAGCTTCGCGTCATCATAATTCTTGCTATGCGGCAGCAGCCCCTGTATGATGGCACGCTTTCTTTTCTTATAATTGTCATTTATATGCTTTCGGTATAACTGCTCGAATATCTCTTTCCTGGACGGCTTACTCGCTGTATTGTCCTCGTTTTCCTTGCACGTCTGCTCGTTTTTTGAACCGTCCTCCTCCGATTCGCCCTGTTTATCGTCGTTCTTTTCGCCGTCGAACAGGCTCAACTGGACGGACTGCACGGGCTGCGCAGGCTTATCGAACGGGCAGTCCTCCGCTTCATCATCGTCCAGCTCTTCCAGATCGGGAGCCTCCTTTTTGACTTTCGCGCCCTTCTTCGGCCACGGTTTCTGCGGTTTGGGCGGGATAGCTATGTAATGGCTACCGTCTGAATACACCTTACACTTTGCAAACGGCATCGGCATCACCTCCTTGTCGGTCTGTTTTTTGTATGCCTATAAAGCCGAAAGAAAACCTCCCGGCTTTATAGTTTTTCCCTTATGCGGCGTCGTCTTCTTTATACAGCGCATTGATAAAATAACTGTTCTGCTGTTTCAGCTCCGCGACCGTCGCCTTTTCATTGACATATTCCCTGTAATCATTTAAGCCCGCGCCCGATCTTTTCGCCATATCATTGAAATAATCACTGAAACAGTCTGTTGCAAAGCGCCTGCTGTATATCTTTGCGTTCATGATAAAATACTTCTTATTCTCGACCTTCCCGTCCATCGTGCCGCGCTCTTTCTCGATTTTCAGGATAGAATAACCGTATCTGTTATACACGCGGATATTCCTTCTCCAAAGCCAAGCCGTTACGCTTTTGAGAACATGAACAAGCAATGTATTATCTCCGCGCCTGAAACGGAAATCTTCATACAGCCGTATAAACCGATTGAACGCCCATTCGCTTATCATCTCCTCTATCATATAGAGCGGGAGAGTCAGCCGCATATCCCCCGACGATACGATATGAATGACGTCACAAAGGTCTCTCGCGTCCGCGCCCCAGCTTTCCGGCCTTTGCTCGTCCGTGAATACCTTGATGAACGGGAAATTGTCTACCGTAGCGGAATGCCTGCACATTTTCAGCCATGAATTGAACAGATCGTTCTTTTGGTTCGCCTCGTCCGTGCCTTTCTTGACCTCTTTCAGCTCCAGATTGTTCCCGCGCTCCTTCCCGATCTCCGTGATACCGACCACGCCGAACTCAAAACTGCCCGCTTTCGGATTGTTTTCCATGACCTTCCTGCCGAGCCTTAACACATCAAAGTCTAAAATGTGCGCATGGCGGCTGTGTACTCTGCCGCGCTCCGAAAAGAAATCCGTGAGCCACAGCGGGAAATTGCCACCGCTGATCTGCGCGTTATCCGTCCGTATCGAATAGTTCGCCACAATGAGGCTGCTTTGCATGATATAGATGAAATAGGCTTCCCTGCCTCCTGATCAATTTTACTTTATATAAATTCCGCGCAATTTCACGCGAACTTAATATACCTTGATACACCCCACAACTTTACCTTGTATCTTACAATCTTCCACAAGAATATCCCGGTACGCCTCGTTTTCCGGATGCAAAACAATTTTTCCGTCACTTCGCGGGCGATACGTCTTAACGGTCGCCTCGTTGCCTATAAGTGCCAGCACCTTATCCCCGTATTCCGCCGTATCCTGTCTGCGAAATACGATGAGATCGCCGTCATTGATTCCGATATCTTTCATGCTCTCTCCCTCCGCACGGAGCATCATAAGCTCGCCATGCCCGAACACTCCCGCCGGAAGAGAATAACTTCCTTCGATATTTTCTATCGCCTCGATCGGCTGCCCGCACGCAACCCGCCCGATAAGCGGTGCATTCACGGAATCCGAACACAGCCTTTCATCTGCCCGAATGCTGCCTCGGTGCGTCGTTTCTATCTTCCCTCGGCTTTTTAATACATGTAAATATCCTCTGATTTTTGCGGTAGACGAAAATGATTTCGGCATTTCCCGCTGTATGGCACGATATGTCGGCGCCTTTCCCATCCTCCTTTCATATCCCACTACATAGGTATACAGCTTGTCCAGTAAACCCTCGTCGTATCGTCGCATGATTTTTTTCCTCCCCGACTTATAAATGAACTTAATGTTCGTCTAAATTATAACAAAAAAAGAGACACCCCCGCAAGCGCGAGGTGTTACGTTATCGTTACACGTCAAGGTTTTTTGTGATATTTTC
>QAKO01000007.1 GCA_003343765.1 Bacillota bacterium
GAATACTCTCCGATCTTGAAGTAAACCGCATATCGCAGCAATACGGGGAGAACTTTGAAAACGGCGCAGGTAATCTGTTCACGGCGCTCGGTTCGCCCGAATATATTTCCTTCGCAGACGGTAAAATGAAAATTCAAGGTTCTGACGGCGGTTCGTTTGCTGTTTCTTCAGCGCCCGTCGGCGATTGGTCCGTGCAGGCGACCTTCACGTCTGTTCCGACGCAGGAACGCGATGCCTTCGGCTTAGCCGCGCTTTCGGACAAAAACAATTATGTTTCCGTGCGTCTGTATCGTTACGGCGGCAAGATCTACTTGCAATCAGGCGTCACGGTCGGCGGAGCGTTTTCGGCAACGGAATCGGTCGAATACGCGGGAGAAAGCGTTACATTGATCCTTGAAAAATACGGGATGATGTATCGAGTGAAATATATCGACGAAGATGGAAACGAACACTCCTTTGCGAAGAGGATCAACGCCAACTACTCAGATGCAAAGGTAGCTCTCTTTGCGATCGGGAAAGGGTTGGCAGAGATCGATGATTTCCGTTTTGGCGACGGTGTTTGCTCTAACGCTTCGCAGACGGAAGGATATATCGATTTGTCTGACGACAGCGCTTCGGATTCCGTCATTTGCCTGATCGCTTCAGACGACAGCAATTGGAAGCAGACTCTCGGAGGGTATGAAAATACCACGGACGGATACTCCGCTATGGGACTCGCGTTCAGTGCAAATCCTGCAGACGGGAATTTTAGTGATTTCAAGTTGGATGTCACACTGATGCCTTTGGAAATGATGCGTAACAGCGGATATATCGGTATCCGTTTCGGTGCATCCGCTTACGATATGCTGGACGGCTATGCTCTGCGTTTTACCGCAAAAGGCGAACTTCTCCTCGTTCGGGAAAGAATGCAAACGGAAGTTTTGCGCAGAGTGGCGCTTCCCGGCTTTACTGTGGGTGAGCAACATCGCGTCGTTGTATCCATGGAGGGAGGAAATCTCAAAGTTTACATGGGCAATTCGCCCCTTTTGAAGATGGATGTTTCGCTCCCGTACAGAGGCGGATTTGTCAGTTACATAGCGGAGGGCGCCATTTTTAGATTGCTCAACAGAAACGAATTTGCGTTAACGGGCGGATGGCTGCACACGATGGGAACGCTGGATGTTAAATCTACCGGTGAAGGAGCTGATGCTTCAAATACACTTACTCTGTTGCCTAACGCGCAAGGCTATGCGTATGCGGGTATGTTGGATAGCGGCGTGACCGATTTCGTTTTCGGCGGGTCGGTGAGTATGCAGATGACCAGCTTTATGCGCAGAGGTCGTTTTGGGCTTCTCCTTGGCGGAAGCACGGGAGATACTTACAAAAACGGAGGAATTTTGGTCGGGGTAGAAAGTTCCGGCAAGATCTTTATTGAGGATAAAAACGGCGAGTTGGTGAGTCAAACCTTGCAAATGGACACATCTTCTTTCTATTTTCTGGTTGTAGTCCAAGGGAAAAATGTTCGTGTCTTTATTGATCAGTACAGCGAACAGGGTGCGCCGATCACCACCATTCCCGTATTGGAATACGAGTCGGAGACTCTTAGAGGCAGTGCGCTGAATTTGTACGCCGAATTTGCGAATACGGAACTATCCAACGTGTATTTGTACGGGTTGTCTGAAGGTGAAGACTATACGCTTGTAAAACCTTATACGCACAGGCCGGTCGCCGAGCCGCAACTTCCCGAACCGAACATCGGTGACGGTGTTATGGAAAGCGCGTTTTATTCCTTCCTTAATCGGGAGGACGTGGCAAAATTTTACAAATACGGCGGCGGCAAGTGGAAGTACGACGCAACGTACGGTACCAACGGTATGCTCAGCGGCGTAAGCTACAGCGGTAACTGGAATATGGGTGCCACGATTGCGAGCGGAAAGACTGCAGATGAATTTGATCTTGAATTTTCGATGCATCTGGACGATGTGACCGGCCTTGCGGGCGTCAATATCAACAAATTTGCATCGACAAGTACACATGAGGAAAGCGGCATCTTTATTTATACAGGAAACGGCTTTGAACTTGTCGCTTATGACGGGACCGCAGCGGGATGCGCTCGCGGAACGGTAACAAACAATGACGGCTGGATTCGCATTAAGATTTCACAGCGTTTGGTCGGTGGTAAACATCTGGTTACTGTGTATGATTGCTTGAACAATGATGCGGTCGTCATGTCGTTCAATATCGAGGATTCGAACAGACCTTCTTCGCTGACAGGATACGTATCGCTGAATATCGGGAATACAGCCGCAAGTTTCGCAGACATCGTTTACACGAAAGTGTCTGTTTGAGCATCTTTAAAAAAAATATGCCGGACGAGCAAAGACTCGTCCGGCATAGAAAAATAGGATTTAGTGTTGACATAGTTTTCTGTATTTCAGAGGCGTGATCTCTTTGTACTGCGAAAAGTTTCGGCTTTATAACCCGGCGAGGTAGAGTATATGGATCATGCAAACAGCATAATGTATTCTATCGTTTTTAAAGTAATTTTTAAAAGCAATATATTTAGTAAAAATGGTATTGCAATCAGTAATGTTGGTTGTTATAATAGCATCTGCAATATAAGGAGTTAAGAATAAATGAAAGCAAGAGTCGGCGTTTATACCGTCGGGTTAAAGCATTATTGGTCACAGTTTGCTGGTCTAGAAGACCGCATGAAAGGTTATAACGAATTTATCGCAAAAAAGATGCGGGATATGGGGGCAGAAGTGTTTAACGCGGGACTTGTTGATGACGAGCGCCGCGCACGCGAAGCGGGAGAGTACTTCAATGCGAATAATGTAGACGTAATTTTCCTGCATGTGGGTACTTACGCGACGAGCGCAGCCGTCGTTCCCGTACATCAGATCTGTCAGGCGCAGACAGTGATACTCAATCTGCAACCCTGCACGCGTGTCAATTACGATAAAACGACGACAGGCGAGTGGCTGGCGCATTGCAACGCCTGCCCCGCACCCGAAATCGCCAATGCATTCAACCGTTGTGGCATTCCCTATAAGATAATCAGCGGGCTTTTGGGACTTTCCGAAACACCCGCCATTTCTCTCACGGATGAAAATACATCTGCACGGCCGGAAGCTATTCGCGCATGGAAGGAAATTGCAGAATGGATAAATGCGGCTAAGGTGGTGCGCACGCTGCGGTATACCCGTTTCGGATTCCTCGGCAATACCTATTCGGGTATGCTCGATTTGTACAGCGATTTTACTATGTTGCAGGCGCAGACGGGCATTCATATCGAAGTTTTGGAAATGTGTGATCTGAAACACTATCTTGACCGCGTGACAGAAGAAGATATTCTCGCGGCAATGAAAGAGATCCATGAACTATTCGAGATCAGCGGTGATTCGCCTGCCGATCCGCTCGCGAAAAAACCGACGGAAGAGCAGCTTCTGTGGTCAGCGAAAGTGGCTGCGGCACAGAAGAAATTTGTTGAACACTACAAACTCGGGGCGCTCACCTATTACTATCATGGCGCGGACGGCAATGAGTACGAGCAGTTGCAATCGGGTTTTATTGTCGGGCATTCTCTCCTGACGGCTGCGGGTATTCCGTGCGCGGGGGAAGGCGATCTCAAAACGGATATTGCAATGAAGATCTGCGACACGCTGGGTGTGGGCGGAAGTTTCTGCGAGATCGTGACGACTGACTACGAGGATGGTACGATTCTTCTCGGACATGACGGACCTTTCCATGTACAAATCGCGGCAGGCAAACCCATTCTTCGCGGTATGGGGCTGTACCATGGCAAAAAAGGATCGGGTGTATCGGTTGAGGCGAAGGTGCGCCGCGGCGATATAACTATGCTCGGTATCACGCAGACGATCGAAGGCCATATCAAGATGATCATTTCCGAAGGCGTTTCGACGGATGGAATGATCATGGCGATCGGGAATACTCAGACGCCTGTGAAGTTCTCCGTTGATCCGGATACCTATATGGAGCGCTGGTTTATGGAAGCGCCCACACATCACTGCGCGATGTCTATCGGCAAAAATTCACAGCTCTTTAAGAAAGTAGCGGAACTTCTCGGCTGTGAGTATGTAATTTTATAAAAAGAGGTCAAGGTGGAAGAAAAAAGATATTGGATCGGGGAAAGCTCGCCCGATCATTATGCCGCTTTTCGTGGAACATTTGTTTTGGAAAGTGCGTGCGACGTTACGATCCGCCTTTTCGGTGTGTCGTGGTATCTTGCCTTTTTAGACGGTGAAGAGTTTGCCGAAGGGCCGCACCGATTTGCGCCGAATGCACCTGAGTATTCGGAGATTCGGGTACACCTCTCTGCGGGCAGGCATATTCTTGCTTCCATCGTACATGCGGAAGGGGTGGTTACGCGCATCATTCAGGACGTAAAACCATTTTATGCGGCAGAGTTAGAGTCGGGCGGAAAGCGGATCGCTGTATCGTGGAAGGCCTGTCCTTTGTGCGGGTATAGTTCGCAGGTGCATCGCGTTAACCCGCAACTCGGCTGGATTGAATGGTGCGACACGCGTGAACAGCCTTATGGCTTCACACAACCTGCATTTGACGATTCCGCCTGGTCGGAGCCAGAGGAAGTGAAGACAGATGTTCCCGTACTTTTGCCGCCGCAACTGAAAGCGGTCGGCAGCATTCCTGCCGAGGTAAAAGAAATCGGGCGCGGAGAGCTTTGTGATATCTTCGGCTATCAGACAGATGATCCTTCCGCGGTTTTTTCCTTGCGCGGGAGAAAGGGCGAATATCCTGCAGACGGTATTTGGATCCGTTATGACCTTCAGAAAGTGCGTCTTTTCCGTTTCCGTCTTATACTGAAAGCACCGGCGGGTACGATCGTGCAGGTGGCGTATTCGGAATATCTTACTGTCGGCAAGGTTATGCCTTTTATCACTCTTTCGGCTGGTAGTTCTTGTAACCTCGATCACTACATTCTTCGTGGCGGTAGGCAGACGGTTTTCAATGTTACTCCGCGCGGCGGCAGATTTGTCGAATTTCACATTTTGGGCGATCCTTCCGAGATTCGTGTTATAAAGGCGGAATTTTTGGATCGCACCTATTACGGGAAACCTGTCGGGGAATTCCGATGCGGCGAAGCGCTTCTTGAAACAATCTGGAGCACGGGTGTGGAGACGCTGCGCAGTTGCGCCGAAGACGCCGTGATTGACAACCCCACCCGCGAACGCGGTGAGTGGACGGGCGACGTGATCAGTGTTGGCATGGCCATAGCAGGAGCCGCATACGGCGACTTTGCCTTAATCCGTGAGGGATTGCGGCACAGTGCGCTTTGCGCTTCGCCCGAGGGACTGATCGCAGGGCTTTGTCCTGGCGGCGTCGGGTATTTGAGCACATATGCATTGCAATGGGTGAGCGCCTGCGTGGAATACTACGAAAATACAGGTGATGTCGCGTTTTTGGAAGAGATGTACCCGCATGCAGAAAAAAATCTCGATTACTTCCGCGCACGCTGGTCTGACAAAAGGGTTTCAAGCGATATTTATTGGGATTTTGTGGATTGGGGCTACGTCACCAACGATGGTCCGAGTGACATGGCAGTGAATCTTCACTTGCTCAATGCCCTTGTGTCCATGCTGCGTTGGCAGAAAATTCTGCACCGCGAAGGGATATGGAAAGAATTTGAAAAAGAGGTGCGCGTTGTATGCGCCGCCTATCTTGCCCAAAGAAAGGGCGATTGGAAGACCATCGGTCTGCATAGGTCAGTCCTTGCGCTTGGTTGCGGTTTTTTTGAAGGAGAAGAGAAGAAACAGTGTCTGGAATTTGTTAAAAAGCATTACTTATCCTGTTTTCCCAACGATCCGGAGGCGCCCCGTTTGGGTGCGCCAAACAAGAACAATCCGCAACTTATCACTCCCTACTTTTCTCACTATGCTTTTCCCTTTCTGTGGAAAAACGGGGAAGGGGATTTCGTGCTCGGTCAGTACCGTACTTGCTGGGGTTGGATGCTTGAAGAAGGCAGAACGACGTGGTTGGAAGTCTTTGATGAGCGCTGGTCGCATTGCCACCAGTGGTCAGGCTGTCCTACTTGGCAACTCTCCTCGTACGTGCTTGGTCTGCGGCGTCGATATGATCTTGCGCCGCAGACATTCGAGTTCGTTTGGAAAAAGACCTCTCTTCCATTTGCTTGTGGGAAAATTCCCATCGACCTTGCAAACAGCATTTCGGTAGAGTGGAAAACAGAGGAGAATCAACTCCAATATTTCCTGAAACCGACTTGTGAGATTTTTGTCTTGATAGGCGGAAAAGAAGAGCGCGTAGGGACAGAGGGAAAGTATTTTAATTTGGAAATATAATGAACGGATATGCGGCGGCCGTGAGACCGCCGCGAAAGCATAAAAGAGGTATATACATGTTTGAAAAATCAAGTTGGATCTGGGCAGATGGAAAATCTTTTCCCAACGACAGGGTGAATTTTTTTGTCTCCTGTATGTTGGATGAAGTGCCAGAGCAGGCAGAGTTTTGTATCAGCTGCGAAACAAAGTATTGGCTGTTCGTCAACGGCGAACTGGCCGTGTACGATGGCGGGCTCTTCCGCGAAAGTCTGCCCGGGTGCGGATACTTTGATAGAGTGAACCTTGTACCCTATTTGCAAAAGGGCAAAAACGAAATCGCAGTACATGTATGGTACTTCGGCAATGGCGGCAGGAACAATACCTGCTGCGGAAAACCAGGGCTCATTTTTTCCTGCGAAAAGTTGGGGGTTTACAGCGGTGCAGATACCTGCTGCGAGCGCGATCCCGCATATTTCACAACGCAGACTCAGAATCCAAGCTATTTGTACGGGGGGGCATAACGTCGGGTATGACGCGCGAAATCGTGCGTTTGCTCTCTGTCCCTTGAAAGGAGAACTTGTTCACGCGATGGTGGTGGGAAAATACGGCGATGCGCCTTGGAACCAATTATACGAGCGCCCTATACCCTTGTTTCGTTTTTCAGAGCGTATCCCACTTGAATATACGGAAAAAGAGGGAACATACGTAGCAAAACTCTCCCACGCCATGCAGTTTGAACCTGGTTCCGCGTGTGCACTACAGGGGGCGAGGTGATAGACGTGCGCTCCGATCGCTATGTCGTGAAAGGCGGGCCTGGGGATTTAAATCACTATTTCGGGCACCGTGCCGAGTACATCTGCCGCGGCGGCGTGCAGGAGTTCGAGATGCTCAACTGGATCTTCGGCGAAGCAGTTGAAATGCGCGTGCCCAAGGGCGTGAAAGTGCTTGCCTTCGGCGTGAGGGAAAGTTCGTATGATTGCGACGTGATCGGGCGATTTGAGTGCGACGACGAGCGTGTCAACAAACTATTTGAAAAGAGTGTGCAAACCCTTCGCGTTTGTATGCGTGAAAATTACATGGACTATCCCGACCGCGAACGCGGACAATGGATAGGAGATGTGTCCGTGCAGGCGCCGCAGATTGCCTATCTTTTGGATAAAAATGCGCTGAAACTTTTGCGCAAGGCTATCTTCGACTTTATTCAGCTTCGCAAGGGAGACCGTCTTGTCGGCAACGTGCCGGGCGACAATTTCTGCGAACTGCCCGGGCAAAGTCTTAACGCAATCAGTGAGTGGGGAATGATCGCATCTTACTATGCCGCTACGGGGGATCGCTCGGTGTTGGAAGTTGCACTTGAACCGAGTATAAACTATCTCAAACTCTGGCAGACAGATGGGGACGGGATGCTTCTCTCGCGCAAAGGCGACTGGGCATGGTTCGACCATTTATACAATATCGATATACCTGTCTTGGAACATTGTTGGTACTATTCGGCGTTGAAATTTGTTCGTTTTATGGCAGTAACGCTGAAAAAAGAGGAGTATCTGCCTTTCCTCGACGAGCGCATCGCGGCAATCGAAAAGCACTTCGACGAGCGGTTCTGGAAAGAAAGCTGTTATTCCGGAATGGGGTTTGCAGATGACCGAGCCAATGCAATGGCCGTTCTTTCCGGACTATGCCCGGAGGAACGGTATGAAAAAATCCGTTATCTTCTTATGTCTGTGTTCAACAGCTCTACATATATGGAAAATTACGTTCTTATTGCGCTGTGCGAGATGGGGTACAAAGAGGAAGCTTTTCGCAGGATGATGTGTCGATACCAACCGCTTATTGACAGTGAGAATTCGACCTTGTGGGAAGACTTTTTTCATCTCGGAACGCGCAACCATGCCTGGACGGGCGCGCCCGCTTCTATCCTTTTCCGCTACTTTGCGGGAATAGGTTCCGATCTTGTCCGTCGTCCCGTATCTTTCGCACCGCTCAAATTTATCCGATGTACCTATCGCAGTAAGAAAGGCGAAGTACATTGTTTTCAAGAAAGTCAAGAATAAGTATAATTCCTGCAGTAAGGGCATAGAAGCATTGCCGTGAGTGTTTTTTGTAAGCCAAAGATACTCCGGAAAGTAAAACATAGGCTGACAATAATTTTGCATCTTTTTGCAATATCATTAACAGGTATTTATGCTTAGGGGTAAAAAATTAGAGAAAGAAAATTGTTTAAAATAAAGCTTACATAAGTTCTGAAAATCTATAAGGACAGATTTTTAGAAAGATCGAAAAGGAAGGGGATATGGGGATATCAGGGGATAGCCCATTCAAAATCTTTATTTACGAAAGATCCTCCATTTAAAATGGGGGATCTTTCGTAAATAAAGAGCGCCGCAAACAAGATTTGCGGCGTTTTTTTCCAGGGGATCCGCCTGTGCCGCAGAACGAAAAAGTGTTAACCCGCTTCTCGCAGGTGGGTGCGCCGCT
>QAKO01000006.1 GCA_003343765.1 Bacillota bacterium
TGCGCATCGTAGGAAAAGTATTCAAATTCAAACGAATTGTTGATCACCATTTCCGCATTCAGACCGCCGTCCGCTGCCTGATTAATGTCCTCAAAAAATAATCCGTATAAATGATCGCTGACCCTGATCCCTTGTTTTTTCTTGTCCAATGTATACCGAATCATCCGCTTGCTCCCTTTTTTTATTAGCTCAATTCTAACACACAAATCTGGTCAAGTCAATGATGATTTGATAATTATTTTAATGTTTTTTGCGTTTTTTTTACTTTTTTTGAGCGAAACGATAACCTATTTATATAAATTTATGTTAAAAAGGACGAAACTCAATCGGTTTCGCCCTTTTTTTGAAAATTTTTACAAAATTTTTGCTATAAAATAATTATCAAATTATATTTTTTTGAGGATCCCGTTGTCCATAAGCAGCCTCGTCTCGGCTGCCGTAGCCAGTCCGGAGCGAAAAGCCGTCGCACAACCGGCCGCCACACCTACTTCCAGCGCCTGTCTGTCACTTCCCCCGTTTTCCTTTGCAGCAAGGAATGCAGCCAGCAGCGCATCTCCCGATCCGACTGTATCTTTTACTCGGCCGTAATAGGACGCCGCCCTTTCTTTTGTACCATTCTCCGACATAAAAACGGCGCCGTCTGCACCCATACTGACGATTACATTTCTCGCCCCCATCCGCAGTAATTCTTCCGCCAATTCATATACCTGAGAACAATTTTCGATTTTAGTCCCGAAAAGCTCGCCCAACTCTTCCCTGTTCGGTTTTACAAGCCATGGTCTGTACATTAAAATATCTTTTAACAAACGCCCCGCCGTATCTGCTACGACACGCAGATTTTTCCCCTGTAACGATTTCAATATATACGAATAACTGTCTTGCGGAAGCGACGAAGGAACACTGCCCGCCAAAACGATGACCGAAGTCTCCGGTATCTGCTCCAGCTTTTCGACCAACCGATCCAGATCTTTTTGAGAAACTTCCGGGCCTGCGCCGTTGATATCCGTTTCCGCGTTCTTTTCGCGCACTTTTACATTGATGCGCGTCATCCCTCGCACCCGTAAAAAATCATTGGCAATTTTGTCCTGATCCAGAAACCTGCACAACATTTCCCCTGTCTGACCGCCGACAAAACCCAATGCCGTCGTCGCCACCCCGAAACTATGCAATACAGTCGATACATTGATCCCTTTGCCGCCCGCATGCAGTTCTTCCCGTTCCGCCCAGTTTATCTCGCCATGACGGATCTGTTCGGTGTAAATCCTGTAATCAAGCGCAGGATTTATCGTAACGGTATAAATCATTCTACCCTCTCCCCCTCTGCATCCAGGATACCCTGTTCTTTCAGATATTCTTCCAGTATCGTGGCCGCGTCAGCACACAATTGTGAGCAAGGACGCTTTTTATAATATTCTTCCGTTCTCTCTTCCGCACGAGGCGAACTGTCACTCGTCACGCCCGATAAAAGTTCACGGCAGATGATCGAACCGTTCATCTTTCGAAACCGTGATGCCAACTCCTGCTCGCGGGCATACAGCTCCGATTTTTCCTTTGTCGTCGGAGACTTTGCATTATAAAAAACAAGACCTGCTATCATCATCATCCCGGATACCGTTCCGCAAACTTCCCGCATCCTTCCGATTCCGCCTCCGAACGGAGCGCTTATCCGCAGTAAGTCTTCCCTGCTCATCCCTGTCAAATCTGAAAAAACCAAAACTACTGACTGCGCAC
The DNA here is from genome assembly GCA_003343765.1 of Bacillota bacterium. Lineage (GTDB taxonomy): Bacteria > Bacillota > Clostridia > Christensenellales > Borkfalkiaceae > Borkfalkia. The sequence goes on from QAKO01000006.1 coordinate 1,732, forward strand.
AATTTAAACCCTTTTTAAAATTTTCCTCCGCTCTCTCCGCTCTTTTCATCCCATTCTCCTGAATCTTCCGCAATATGATTTTCAAAAAAACCTTGCTTTATCAAAAATCTGTGGTATAATAAAATTATGATTGATATATTTTATACATACAACTCAATCGCTTCAGACGATTTTATCAAAATGATCCTTACGCAATATTATAATATACCAAATCCGGTCATTTGTAAATCGTTTAACGGCAAACCCTTTATCGACGGAAGAAAAATTCACTTTAATCTCACCCACAGCAAACAGATCACCGCTCTTGCCGTCGGAAAAAAACGCGTCGGCTTTGACTGCGAATCTTTAACCGGTAAAGCCCGGCCCGCCGTCCTGAATAAGTTCTCCGATCGTGAAAAATCCGAGATCCTCAGTGTCGGCGACTTTTACACGCACTGGACCGCCAAAGAAAGCTATATTAAATTCTTCGGAGAAACGCTTGCAAATCTCTGGAGAAAAGTCGAATTTTACCGCGGCCACATTTACCTGCGCGGCGAACTCACCGATGCTCATATCACTCAGTTTGAAATGGATAATTACGTCTTCAGTATCTGCGGCGATTATTCTAAATTCAATATCCGCAAAATTTGAAACCTTTACGATTTTTCAGACAAATCTTGCTCCTGACTTTTCATGTATTGGAAATCCTGCCGCATATCCTGCAACAGACTTTCCGTTTCAAAAATATCAGCGTTTTCAATTCATTATGATTCACCTTGTTTTGCTGTTGACCTGATCAGGTACTTCAAGCACACAATACCATTTGCTCCGTTCGCTCTTTAAGTGGTGAAAAACAAAATCATTTTCAAAGCCACCTTTTGGTGGCTTTGAAAATGATTTTTTTATCGGCTCGTCCGTAAACGGTTCTATAACTTTTCATGCTGATTTATTTATATAACTTATCTTTTTACAAAAGTCTTAAACAACACAAAGAAGGCGCCGCGGATTGATTCCGCGGCGCCTTCCGTACATTATTCATCCGTCATATTATGGTGATGCTTTACGCGCAGCCTTGCAAACGCACGCTGCAACGCCATGCGGTTCAAGCGATACTCCGCCGCACTGCGATTGCGGCGCAACTGCTCTTCCGCCCGCTCCTTCGCCTCTTTCGCACGCCGTTCATTGATTTCTTCCGGCCATTCCACGGCCTGCGAGAACACGATCGTTTCATCCGGTCGGACTTCAATAAATCCGTCGCTCATAAAAGCTTCCCGTTTTTTTCCGTTCTCTACGATATAAATCGATCCGGGTTCCGTCGCAAAAACCATCGGCTGATGACCAGCCAACACCGTACACGCTCCGCCGATCGCCGGAATATCCAGGCTCTCCACTCTGCCGCGATAAAAAGTCTTCTCGGGCGTGATGATTTCCAGGAAAAATGTATTCATTTCTTTCATGCCCTCCTTTTCCGCTCACAGATTTTACGAATCCGCACGCATTGTCCGAGCTTTTGCCTTCGCCTCGTCGATATCGCCGACATTGAAAAATGCATTTTCCGGCAGATCGTCTACTTCGCCCGAAAGAATCGTTTTGAAGCTCTCGATCGTCGCCTGCAACGGCACATATCTTCCTTCCAATCCGGTATACACTTTGGAAACCGAGAAAGGCTGCGACATAAACTTCTGGATCTTACGCGCGCGGAACACTGCATTCTTATCTTCTTCCGACAGCTCATCCATACCCAGAATAGCGATAATATCCTGCAGTTCTTTATATCTTTGCAGCGTCGCAATAACTTTGTTCGCTACATCGTAATGTTCTCTGCCTACGATCTGCGGATCCAAGATTCGGGATGTAGATTCCAAAGGATCCACCGCAGGGTAAATACCCATTTCCACGACCTTACGGGACAGCACCGTCGTAGCGTCCAGATGCGAAAAAATCGCAGCCGGCGCAGGGTCGGTGATATCGTCCGCAGGCACATAGACAGCCTGGATCGAAGTAATGGATCCGCGGCGCGTGCTGGCGATCCGTTCCTGCAGCATTCCCATTTCCAGGGAAAGCGTCGGCTGGTATCCGACGGCAGACGGCATTCTGCCCAGCAATGCCGAAACTTCACTGCCTGCCTGAATGTAACGGTAAATATTGTCGATAAACAACAAAACATCCTGACGGTTCACGTCACGGAAATATTCCGCAAGCGTCAAACCCGTGAACGCCGTACGCATACGGCTTCCGGGCGGTTCGTTCATCTGCCCGAACACAAGCGCCGTGTTTCCGAGTACTCCCGATTCCGTCATGTCTGAAATCATGTCGTTCCCTTCCCTCGAACGTTCGCCGACTCCCGTAAAGATAGAATATCCGCCGTGTTCTTTGGAAATGTTGTGCATCAGTTCCATAATCAGAACTGTCTTGCCGACACCCGCGCCGCCGAACAATCCGATCTTGCCGCCTTTGCTGTACGGTGCGATCAGATCGATAACTTTGATGCCCGTTTCGAAAATTTCCGTTGAGGGGCTCTGATCATAAAATGCCGGAGGTTTTCTGTGAATGTTCCAATGTTCTTTTGCCTCAATCTTTCCTTTGTGGTCGATCGGTTCACCCAGAACATTGATAACTCTGCCCAGAACACTTTCTCCTACAGGCACACAGATCTGCGATCCCGTGTCAATAACTGCCATTCCACGCGACAGCCCGTCGGTTGCCGTCATGGAAATACAGCGTACAATGCCTTTTTCTACGTGCGAAAGCACTTCCAGTACCGAATCCGTGTCCTGCACGACCAGCTTTTCATAAACGGGCGGCATCTGCCCTTCAAAAGCCACATCAATGACCGGTCCGATAATCTGGCATATTTTACCTGGTTTTACCATTGCTATGTTTTACCTTTTGATGTAAATTGTTTTCCGAAAAAAATCTGCCCGAAGACAAATCCAGCAATTCCGTCGTAATTGCACTTTGACGGAGCCGATTGTATTCAAGATTCAGCGCATCCAGCATTTTCTCCGCATTTTTATTTGCGTTGGACATCGCCATCATACGCGCCGCATGTTCGCTCGCCGAACTGTGAATCAGCGTCGAATAAATCATCCCGACAAGATACTGCGGCACCAATACATCCAAAACTTCCTTCGGGGATGGATCATAACAGATCTCGCCCGTATAAGTCGAAGTTACGTCCGCCTCTATATCTTTTTCTTCTATGGGAAGAAGTTTAACAAGTTCCGGTTCATACACCGATGCTGATTTCATACGCGTGAAAACAACATAAACTTCATCCATCAGATTGCGGTCATACAATTCCAGTATGTCTCGCATGACGCCGCGCGCATCGTGCAGAGTCGGGTTGGTTACAGCATGCGTGAATTCCAGATCAACCTGCTGTTCACGGCTCTCAAAAAAGGCTCGCGCCATCTGACCAATCGTCACGACATAATGCACCGGACGCTTTTGCATATGTTCCCACGCAAGATTCAATACATTGTTGTTGAACGATCCCGCCAACCCTTTATCTCCGGCAATGACGATATATGCCGTACGGTTATCCGGACGATGTTCGGTATAACGGTTGTGTATATCGTTGCTGTGCCGCATAATATCTTTTAGAGTATAGCGGACGGAATCAAAATATACGGAACTGAACGACTGCTTTACGACAGCTTTCCGCATCTTTGCCACAGAGATCAGTTCCATCGCTTTTGTGATCTGATGCGTATCCTGAATGCTTTTTATTCGGTGTCTGAGTTCCGCTATGTCTGCCATATTACTTCACATCCGAAGATTTTTCCGCATCTTCGGCCTCCGTTTCGGCATCCGAATGCTCCGCGTAAGAATCTTCCCCTACGGAACAATTCACATAATCTTCGGCAACCGACAGAATTTCGGCACGCAAAGCAGCATCCGTCTTTTTATCCGGATCAATTTTCTCAAGCAGATCTTCGTGATTTGCATGGATATAATCCAACAGTCCTTCGTTGTAAGCCGTCATCTTCTTTTCAGGGATCTTATCGACCAGCTCACTTTGAGAAACCGTTAAAAGCACGATCATTTCACGCACCGAATAATTCAGGTACTGACGCTGTTTCAACGTATCCGTCATTTTCGCGCCGCGGTTCAACGTCTTCTGCGTTTCCGAATCCAGATCCGAACCGAACTGCATAAATATAGCAAGTTCACGATACTGCGCAAGATTTACGCGGAGCTGCCCGGAAATCTGCCGTATCGCAGTTCTCTGCGCGCTTCCGCCGACACGCGAAACCGACAACCCGACATTCACCGCAGGCCGCACACCGCTGTTGAACAATTCGCTTTCCAGATAGATCTGCCCGTCCGTAATGGATATGACGTTCGTCGGAATATATGCCGAAATGTCGCCCGCCAGCGTTTCTACGATCGGAAGCGCCGTAATTGATCCGCCTCCCTTTTCTGGTGAAAGCTTCGCCGCACGTTCGAGCAACCTCGAATGCAGATAAAAAACATCGCCCGGATATGCTTCACGCCCGGCAGGACGCTTGAGCAGAAGGCTCATCGTACGGTATGCCACCGCGTGCTTCGACAAATCATCGTAGACGATCAGAACATCTTTGCCGTGATACATAAAGTACTCCGCCAGCGCACAGCCGCTGTACGGCGCAAGATACTGCAAAGGCGCATCGTCATCCGCCGTCGAACATACCACGCAGGTATATTCCATGGCACCTCTGTTGCGCAAAGTACTTATAATCTTCGCAAGCGACGACGCTTTCTGCCCGATCGAAACATAAATACAGATAACGTTTTCGCCTTTCTGATTCAGGATCGTGTCGATCGCGATCGCCGTTTTTCCCGTCTGACGGTCACCGATAATCAACTCACGCTGTCCGCGCCCGATCGGGATCATACTGTCGATCGCAAGTATTCCCGTCTGCAAAGGCTTATTGACCTTTCCGCGATCCATGATCGCCGGCGCAGGAAATTCCACCGGCCTGTATTCCTCCGCCTGTATTTCCGCCAAACCATCGATCGGATCACCCAGCGGATCTACAATCCTGCCTAAATAACCTTCCCCGACCGGCATCTGCACCGTCTTGCCGGTCGAATAAACCAGATCGCCGAATCGTACTTTGTCTTCACCCGAAAACAACACCGCTCCGACACTGTCACGTTCCAAATTCAGCGCAAGCGCCTTGTATCCGCCCTGCACCTCCAGAAGCTCGTTGTATTTCACGTCACTCAGTCCGGAAATATGTATTATCCCGTCGCCTGAGTAAATGATTTTACCGCATGTCCTTTCATCCGAAATCCCATGCGATGTCTGTACTTTATCAACGATCGTCTTTCCTATCGCATTAACATCAATCATAGATTCAACCTAAATTTCTCTCAGGCGGTAACGTCGTTCTTGATCTTGTCAAGCCGGCTCCGTACCGAACCGTCAAAAACCGTATCGCCTATATAAATGATTATCCCGCCGATGATACCCGGGTCAATTTCATACTGCACCTTTTTGCACCCGTGCGCCTGTATAAACTTCTCGATCATCGATTCCGTTTCACTGTCAGGCTTTCTGGCAAGAATTACATTTGCGGTATTATTATTTCTGTTTGTCATATTATTGCTCCTTACCCCACTGAGCAAGGCATTCGGCAATTATTTTTTTATCGTCTTCCGAAGAAATATCCCTTTCAAGAATTTTTTCGGCAACTGCCATCGAAACGTCCGTGATCTGACGCTCGATCTCAGACTGCAATCCGCGGCGCTCTTCGTCCAGCTCTTTTTCGGTGCGTTCAATCAGGTTCCTCGCTTGATTTTTCGCATCGGTGACAATATCGTCCGCTTTCTGATTCGCTGCTTTTACAGCATTTTCATGGATAACCGCCGCTTCCTTCTTTGCTTCGGAAAGCACAACTGCCGTACTTTCTTTCATTTTCTTGACTTCAGCATTCAGGTCGGAATTTTCTTTCTCGATTTTCTTAATCTTGTCCTGCCGTTCCTTGATCATCCGCTTCACAGGCTTGAACAGCAAAAGATACAGTCCGACCGTCAGGATGATAAGCGCAATCAGATGGCAGACTACACTCTCCCATTCCACCAGCTCGCCTATACTCGCCAATAACTGGTTTCCGACTAATTCTACGAACATTTTACACCTTTGAAATATTTATTTTGTCTATGCAACGAAAATCAGCAAAATACTTACCAGCAAACCGTAAATTGCAGTCGTCTCCGCAAACGCAAGACCAAGCAGCAACATCGTTCTGATTTTGCCGACCGCTTCCGGCTGACGCGCGGTTGCTTCCACCGCTTTGCCAGTCGCGATTCCCATACCAATACCTGCACCGAGTCCCGTCAGCGCCGCAATACCTGCGCCGAGCAACGCCCCGTCCGTGGCAAGAAGATTTGCCAGCATCGTAACTAAAAGTTCCATTGTTCGTACCTCCTTCAAGGATATATGGATAAAATTTTAAACACGTTTAATGATCAGGCCTGCACCTGACGTCCTGCCGCTTCCGCCATTCCGGATTTCAGTTTCTTCGGCTTTTTCAGCTTTTTTGGCGGCGATTCGATCGCTTCCTGCACAAACGTCAGCGTCAGCGATGCAAATACATACGACTGAATAAATGCATGGAAAAGCGTAAACAACGGTGTAAGAACTGCCGGCAAAATCAACGGCAATCCGAAATACCAGATGCTTTCCACCAATATATACACCATATCCATGATCACCATACCGCTCAGAATACTTCCGAACAGACGGAACGTCATGGAAACAGGTACCGATAAATCCGTTACTATATTGATCGGATTCAGATAATGCGTAAACCTGCGGATTTTATTTTTGGCAAATCCGAGCGTATGAATAAACAGAAACGTGCATAGCGCCAACGCAAAACACGCTCCGATATCCGCTATGGCAGGACGCAAACCGAACATCTCGATCAGAACCCCGCAGCAGATATACGCAGCTGCGCCAAACGTATACGGCCCCATCAGTTTGCTGTAATTTTCCGTCATCTCATCCGCACTCTTGTCAAAAAAAGACACGAGCCACTCCAGAAACATCTGAATCGCCGACGGCGTCGTCTTCCAATGCCGGATCACCGTCAGTCGCAGAATCAGCGCCGCGATCAGCAAAACAAAAACAACTATGAATCCCGTGATCACACTGTCATTGATACGGAATCCGCCGATCACGATCACATCCGACGGAAATATCTTATCTTTCAGTCCCGCAAACTTGTCTGTCGCGAGAAGTTGTGCTGAAAAATTCTCCATTTCGTCAACCTCTGTACCTTAAAATCAAAATTATTCTACTACTTTTCAAAAATTTTTTCAAGTAAATCACCGCGGCTGAAAGATAATAAATACTTATACTTACACAGCCTTTTCCTTCGTTTACCTAATACTTTCCGTCTGCACTGCACTCTTTTTCGACAAAAAACACGCTGCATTTCTTTTGCTTTCCCTTGCTTTTTATGTGCATTTATGTTACAATTTTTTCAGACGGAGTAATAATATTATGAATACATATCGCTTTAAATTATCCAAGGCGGCTGTTGCCGGCTGTATATTCGGAATCATCCTCGGACTCGTCGGCATCGGCTTTACGATTTACCGGATCCTGTCACCCTCGCTCGGCTTTTCGTCGCCGCAACTCATCATCCAGCACGTCGTGATCATCATCGCTTCTTTGCTTGCCTTGTCCTTGTTCCCTTCCATCCTGATCCGTTCCGTATATAAAGTAGGCGACAAGGAACTCGTGCTGTGGTTCGGATTCATTAAATCTGTCTATAAAATCGATGATATGGAATCCATTCATCTTTTTACAAAATCCAATAAACTCGTCATTTACTTTAAGGACGAACGCTATACGGTGATCGTCGTCAAGCCCGATTGGTACAACGAATTTACAAAAGACATCTGTTCACGGAACAATAAGATCCGCTACGATGTCTCAACTACGGAAATCGACGATAAACCAGACAATTTCTGATTTCATCCCCGCCTGTTATTTCATACGGCGTGCTATTCCCGGCACGCCGTTTTTTTTCGCATCCGATAAAAAATTCGAACAAATTGCCCCGCTTCTGCCCCGTTCACAATTTTACGCCCAGCCTTTCC
>QAKO01000091.1 GCA_003343765.1 Bacillota bacterium
GGATCGCGATACGTTTACGGAGATGCTGGAGATCCGCCAGGATATCGGAGGCGGGGAAGCAGACAAAGGCAAGATCGACAATCTGACGGAACTGAAGAAAGAACTGATGTCTTTCAATCTGTCCTATTTCATCGATCTTTCTCCTGCGGTATACGAGGAAAAAGAACCTGCTGCGCCGGCACCGTCGGTGGATACGCAGGCGATTTTGGACGCAATTTCAAATCTGCAGGCGGCGCCTTCGGCATCGGTTTCTGCGGTGCAGGATCAAAAAGAAGATGCACAACTGCAGAGTAAGCTGGAAGAGCTTTCGAAAAACAAACAGGCGGCAGTGAAGAAACCTCGTCAGCTTCGGCCGGCAGTATCCGCGAAAGACAATAAGCTGGAGAAGGCGGATCAGCCTCTGCGTATCGTACACCGTAAGATCAGTCTGGGGGCAGAAAGCGAATCTTTGTCCAAGCAAGTGGTGGACGAGTTGGCGCAGAAAATCGCAAACAGAATGGTGAAATGAACTTTGCCAAAGAGCAAAGGAAAGATAGAGTAACAAATTGTAAGGCCGGATTTTATCAGAAAAAAATCACAAAAGAAAAAGGGCTGGATTTGGGTTCAGCCCTTTGTTGTGTGGTAACCGGCGGAAAAAGGAGTATATTTTGAGACAAAAAAATGACCGTGAACTCACACAGGACAAGGGTACGCGCGCGAAGAAGCCGCATGCGGAATTTCCGCAGTTTTTAGGCAATGCGAAGGATACAGCCGCGCGAAAGACGTACTATACGGACAATGCAAATGCGCAGCGTACGGATACGCGCAATGCGCAGGCAAAGGCGGGCAGACCGCAGCAGGCAAAGGCGGCGGGAAAAGCAGCACAGGAACGCACGGCGGAGAAAACGGAAAGGGCAGAGAAGATGAAACGGCCCGTAAAGCGTGGTAAAGTGAAAAACCCGGTCAAGATCCTGTTTTTGGGCGGGGTCGGCGAGATCGGAAAGAACATGACAGCGATCGAATGCGGCAATGATATCATTATTATTGACGCAGGACTAACGTTCCCGGACGAGGAATTGCCGGGCATCGATCTTGTGATTCCTGATATCAGTTATCTGGTGCAGAACAAGCAGAAAGTGCGCGGGCTTCTGATCACGCACGGACATGAAGACCATGTGGGCGGCATTGCGTATTTACTGAAAGAGATCAACTGCCCCGTTTACGGAACCAAGCTGACGTTGGCGCTGTCAGATAACAAGCTGCGTGAACAGCGGATCAACCGCGCACAGCTTTTGTGTGTAAAGCCGGGCGACAAAGTCAAGCTGGGCTGTTTCAATGTGGAATTTATCAATGTCAATCATTCGATCGCGGGAGCGGTAGCATTGAGTATCGATACGCCGCAGGGCAGGATCTTCCACAGCGGCGATTTCAAGATCGATCTGACGCCCGTTGCGGGCAAACCCATCGACCTGACGCGTATAGCGGAAATCGGGCAGGAGGGAGTCAAACTTCTTTTGTGCGAATCTACAAACGTGGAGCGTCCGGGATATACGATGAGCGAAACGGTCGTCGGAACGACGCTGGATCACCTGTTTTCGGAACACGCGAATCGCAGGATCATCGTGGCGACGTTTGCGTCCAATGTGCACAGATTGCAGCAGATCGTAGACCTTGCGGCAAAATACCGCCGCAAAGTTGCGCTGTCCGGCAGGAGTATGCTCAACGTAGTGGATGCGGCGACGAAGATCGGCGAACTCACCATTCCGGAAGGGGTGCTGATCGATGTTGAAAAGATCAAAAATTTCTTTGATCGCGAGATCGTGATTGTTTCCACGGGCAGCCAGGGCGAGCCGATGAGCGCATTGACGCGTATGGCGAGCGGCGATTTCAACAAAGTTACGGTGGGTCCGAACGATACGATCATCATATCGGCAAGCCCGATCCCCGGCAATGAAAAGATGATTTACAAAGTCATCAACAATCTTTACAGGAAAGGGGCGAATGTTGTTTACGAGTCGCTGGAAAAGATCCATGTATCGGGGCATGCCTGCCAGGAAGAGCTGAAGATCCTGCACAGTCTGCTGAAACCGCAGTTCTTTATTCCGGTTCACGGGGAGTACAGACACCTGAAGCGGCATGCACAGTTGGCGATGGAATTGGGAATGAGTGAAAACAATATTCTGATCGCGGACATCGGCAATTGCGTGGAACTGACAAGGGACAATATGCAGTTTGGCGAAAGCATATCGAGCGGTTCGCGCCTTGTTGACGGCGGCTCGCTGGAAGATAAAGAGAACAGCATTGTCATGAAAGACCGCAAACATCTTTCCGAAGACGGTATTTTTGTGATAACGGCATGCGTATCCGAGCGGAGCGGCGATCTTCTGAGTGATCCGATCGTGGTCAACCGAGGTTTTGTGATGCCGGAGAATGCCGATTATGCGGCGGAGATCCGCAAGATCGTAGTCAGCTGTGCGAGCCAGACAGATATACTGGGAGATGTGGACAACACGGAATTTGCGGCGGCGATCAAAAAAGCGGTGAAGAATTTTATTTATAAAAAGACGAAACAGAACCCTGTCGTAATGGCGAATATCGTACGCATTTAGAGCGCGGTATTCGGGAACATTCCGGCAAATGGACGGGGAACTATGGATTTTATAAAATCGCTGATGCGTCCGAATTTGGATGCACGGCTTTTGCGAATGCGGGAGAGGGCAAAGGAAGGCCGCGATCCTTCCACGGAAGACGACACGTTGCAGCTTCTTTTAACGATAGCGCGGCTGAGCCGCCCCGAACGTATTCTGGAGATCGGAACGGCGGAGGGACTAACCTCCGTCGCGCTTCTTTGCGAATGTAAAAATGCGCGACTGACGACGATCGAGCTGGACGAAGAAAGATACCGCAAAGCGAAGGGGAATTTCGCGTTATTCGGTGTGGAAGATCGGGCCAATGCGATTCTCGGCGATGCGGCGGACGTATTGCCGTCGTTGGAAGGAGAATTCGGGCTGATTTTTTTAGACGGGCCGAAAGTGCAGTATAAAAAGTATCTTTCCGACTGCAAGCGTTTGCTCTGTGAGAACGGAGTTCTGTTTGCGGACGACGTTTTGCTGTACGGATGGGTAGACGGAAGAGCGGAAACGCCTGCAAAGAGAAAGATGCTTGTGGAGCATATCCGCGAATACCTGCGCGAAGTTTCTGCCGACCCCGATTTTATCACGTCGATTCTGGAAACGGGTGAAGGTGCGGCAGTGTCGGTAAAGAGAACTTCGGACTTAAGAAGTATTGAGAAAAAAGCGTGGGTGTGCGGAAATCATAAAAGGGAAACGAACGATGAAAGGAAAAGCGGAATTACTGGCGCCTGCGGGCAGCTTTGAAAAATTGAAAACTGCGTTGAATTTCGGTGCGGACGCCGTGTATCTGGGTGGGAAATCTTTTTCGCTTCGCTCGTTCTCCGAAAATTTTACGGCGAAAGAACTTCGGGACGGCATCAGATATGCGCATGAACGCGGCAGGAAAGTGTATGTAACGGTCAATATTTTTGCAAAAAATGCGGACTTTCCTGCGCTTTCGGATGCGCTTGCATATTTACAGGAGATCGGTGCGGATGCGGCGCTCGTGACGGATCCGGGTGTATTTTCGCTGGCGAAGAAAGTTGCGCCGAAGCTGAATCTGCATATTTCCACGCAGGCGAACACGACCAATCAATATGCAGCGAAATTCTGGCAGGAACAAGGAGCGGAGCGCGTCGTTCTGGCGCGCGAGCTTTCGCTTGCAGAGATCGCACAGATCCATTCGTACTGTCCCGATCTTCAACTGGAAGCGTTTATTCACGGAGCCATGTGCATTTCGTACAGCGGCAGGTGTCTTTTGAGTAATTATCTGGCAGGACGCGATTCCAACCGCGGTGCCTGCGTGCAGGCTTGCCGTTGGAAATACACGGTACGCGCACAGAGAGAAGAAAGCGCGCAGGGCGGCGAACTGGAAGTACAGGAAGATGAACAGGGTACTTATCTTTTAAACAGCAAAGATCTGAATATGCTGCCGTATTTAGACGAACTGGCAAAAGCGGGGGTATGTTCTTTTAAGATCGAAGGCAGGATGAAAAGCTCGTATTATCTGGCGACGGTGGTCAATGCGTACCGCAGGGTGCTGGACGGAACGCTGAACGTTGCGGAGGCACAGGCGGAACTGAAAAAGGTGGCACATCGCGCGTTTACGGCGGCGTATGCGCTCGGGGAGAATGCGGAAACGGTCAACTATACCGATTCGCAGGAGAGCGGAACGCGTGAATACGTGGCGGACGTATTGGAGGGCGGAGATTGTCCGATCATACAGATGCGTAACCGCTTCAGAGTCGGGGAGGAGCTGGAGATCCTTTCGCCTTCCGATTCTTTCAACCGCCGTTTTACGGTGCAGGAAATGAAAGACGAACAAGGAAATACGGTTGCGGACGCGAAACTGGTGATGCAGAAACTGCAGCTCCGCTGTCCGTATCCTCTGGCAAAAGGGGATATACTGCGCAAAATTCTGTAAAAAGGCACAAGGTGGAAACCGATGGTCATATTGCATTCCGATCTGAATAATTTTTATGCGACAGTGGAGCGGTCGCTGTTTCCGGAACTTGCCGGCAAGCCTGTCGCCGTTTGCGGCGATAAGGAAGCGCGGCATGGCATTGTTCTGGCGAAGAGCGAGGAAGCGAAAGCGTTCGGCGTCAGGACGGGCGATGTGATCTGGGAAGCAAAGCGCAAATGTCCGGGATTGATCATCCGACCCGTTCGGTTTCCCGAATATGTCAAACGTTCGCGTCAGGTACGCGACATTTATGCGCGGTTTACCGATCTGATCGAACCGTTCGGCATTGATGAATGCTGGCTGGACGTCACGCACAGCAAGATTTTCGGAAACGGGGAGCAGATCGCGGAAAAAATCCGCCGCGCGGTGAAAGAAGAACTCAATCTGACTGTTTCGGTCGGGGTCAGTTTCAATAAAGTGTTTGCAAAACTGGCGAGCGATCTGAAAAAACCGGACGCCGTTACGGTTGTCGACCGCGAGAACTTCGAAGAGAAATTGTATGACCTTCCGGTTTCCGATCTGTTGTATGTCGGGCGCGCGACGGCGGAAAAACTGCGCCGTATGGGGATACAGACGATCGGCGCATTGGCGAAAGCTGATCGGAAAATGCTGGAAAATGTTCTCGGCAAATGGGGCGCAACACTTTCGGCGTACGCGCGCGGCGAGGACGAAACGCCCGTGCGGAACATGAATGAGCGGTCGGAACTGAAATCGGTCGGAAATTCTATGACGTGTCCCGAAGATTTATACAAATTTGAAGATATCAAGCGCATGCTGTATGTGCTGAGCGAGAGTGTGGCTGCCCGCATGAAGGATGCGGGGTTGGGAAAAGCGGACACCGTACATCTTTGGGTGCGCGACAAAGAATTGCAAAGTTACGGCTGGCAGAAGAAAGTGCGTCCGACGGCGCTGGTCGGAGAGATCGCGGAAGCTGCGTATGCTTTGTTTCGCGAGCGGTACACGGCGCGGCGCGCCGTGCGCGGGCTGGGGGTAACGACATCGGGATTCGACAACGGCGTGGAACAGCTTACGTTCGATTCGCTGGGCGGCGATTATGAAAAGAAAGCGAAAGCGGAAGAAGCTGTCGCGAAGATCCGCGAAAAGCACGGGTATTCGAAATTGCAGCGAGGGATCATGCTGGAAGATCCGCTTTCGGCAAATATGGATGTGCGCGGCGAACGATTGGTGAGACCGGGCGGCGTAGACGGAGAGATCGCATCGCAGGATGAAGGACTTTTGGAAGAAATTCCGCCCGATGAACTATAATGTGGTGTAGAAAATCATGTCACGTACTTTGGTTTTGAATACAAAAGACAAAAAGTTGCAAAAATTGCAGCCGAGGAGAAATCTTTTTTATGGAAAGTAAACGCTATAAGATGAAAGATTTTGCAAGCGAATACGGGCTGGAAACGGACGGTAAGAGTTGTTACGGAATTTATAAAGGGTATCGTATTCACGTGAAGTATGCGCTGATGGGAAATCCCGCGTGCCTTGTAACGGTGGTAACGGATACGGACGGTAAGAACGAAAATCTGGAAAAATTTCTGGAAAAGAACAAAAAAGAACTCAAACTTTCCGCATATGGGGTCGTGGGGATCGGTCTGATGGTAAGTCCGCAGGTATATACGAACGTATTCCGTCAGGTGAAAGAGATATTGGATAAGATCACTGCATATCTGAAAAAGAACGGATTCCCGGGAGCGGACAGCTGTCCGTATTGCGGAGGCGCTCTGGATGACACATCGGTTGCGATGATCGAATCGGGAATACCTTTTACGGCGCATTCGGCGTGTTTTGACATGGCATATGCCACGGCGAAACGGAAAGAAGAAGCGGAGCGGGCCATGCCCGCGAACAGGCTTGCCGGTATGGGCGGAGCATTGTGCGGGGTGCTGGTCGGTACCGCGGCGGCGGCGATCCTGTTTTTCCTGTGGAATTTTTCGGCACTGGGTGCGGCGGTTGCTGTTTTTCTCGGGAACTGGCTGTATAGTAAATTCGGCGGAAAAAATACACCTTTTAAAGTGATTTCGGTGGCACTCATGACGCTTGTTGTGCTGTTGGCGGCATATTTTGTCTGCCTTTTGGTGAATGCAGGCGGCGATCTTTCGAAAATCGGCGATCTGGTTGTGTCGGATGGCGATTACAGACAGTCGTTTATACTCAATCTTGTATTTATTTTTGTATTTGATGCGATCGGGACGATTTATGCGGTCTTTTCTTTGTTGCGGGAACGGAAGAAGATTTCCGCAAATATGCGAAAGGCAAGCTGAACGAGACAAAGGAGAAAGGATGCTGATAGATTTTCATGCGCATGCATTTTTGGACAAACTGGCGGCGGGGGCGGTATCTTCGCTGGCTGCGAGCGCGCATTTGAAACCATTTACGGACGGTACGGTGAAAGGAACACAAGAGCTCATGGCGCAGCAGGGAGTGGATCGGTTTGTGGTGCTGAACATAGCGGTTTCACCGCGGACAGAGCAGCACGTCAATGATTTTGCAATATCCCTGTTGGGAGAAAAGAACATTGTTCCGTTCGGGTCTGTGCATCCCGATTCGGAAAATGCTTTAAAGGAATTGGATCGTCTGAAAAACGCGGGAATCAAAGGGATCAAGTTCCATAACGAATACCA
>QAKO01000053.1 GCA_003343765.1 Bacillota bacterium
TCGTTCCCGACATTCATATTTCCTTTTGCATGGGCGATCAACTGCGGTTCACATCCGCCCTGCGCCATCAAAAAACAAAAAGTAATCATTTCCCGCTCTTGAACGGTCAACCCTGCGCGCGTATAATAATCACCGAAACAGTTTGCCGACAGCCAACGGTTAATATGCCCGCTTTCCCCTTTGCCGGATTCGGAAAATCCACGCATTCCCTCTCCGAAAATTTCAACCTGAATTTGTTCGCCCGCTTTTGCACGATTTTGTTTTTCCGCTGTTTTCTTCCCCGCCAACGGCATACAGATCCCCATTGCGGTTAACACCTCGTTCGTCGCTTTCAAAAAAGAAAACACTTTGCCGTAACCGAGATATGCCGTTGCCTGGTATAACATCTCCTTCACTTGTTCGGGCAATACTCCCAGCCGCAGTGCCGCCGGCAGCATTTCACGATATGCATCCAACGTCTGACTCCCTGTCAACGCCGCCAGAATCGCCAAAAAACGCGTTTTATCATTGAGTCCTGCAGTTTGCATCACTTCATCAAATGCAAAATCACAAAACAATTCTTTAAATTCCGGATCTGTTTCCGCAAAACAGATTTCACCGTCCGGAAATATTTTGTTCAGAAACTCTTTTGCAGACTTAGTCATACCGACCGACCTCCTTCACAACAAAAAAAACATTACAGCTTTTTGTATTCTTCTTCGGAGACATGTTCACACCATTCCGTCTTTCCGTTTTCCGCAGGGACTTCGATGGCAAGATGGACAAACCAACTGTCCTTTGCCGCTCCGTGCCAGTGTTTTACATTGGCGGGAATGTTGACCACATCCCCCGCTTTCAAAGCGCGTGCCTGCTTTCCCCATTCCTGATACCAGCCTTTCCCGGCCGTAACGAGCAAAATTTGTCCGCCGCCCTTTTCCGCACAATGTATGTGCCAATTATTTCGGCACCCCGGTTCGAACGTTACATTCCCGATCGCAACCTGCTCCGTCGACAACATATTCAAAAAACTCTGCCCGACAAAATATTGTCCGTACGGATTCTTTTCCCCTCGCGAAAAAATTTCTTCAACTTCCTGAATGCTCATGCGTTTTCTCCTTTTGTTTATATTTACAGAAAATCTGAACGACTTTACTCTAAATTCTGGTTTTTCGGTTTGCGGAGCAGACAATATTCACACAAATCAAAATCGCCCGAAAAACTTTCAAAAAGTTCAAACCCGTAATGGCGGTACATATCCAGATTTGCCGCATTGTGCGTCTCCAAAGCAACCTGAACTCCGTTTTTGTCCGCATATTCCAATACGGGCGCGATCAGTTTGTGCGCAAGCCCCTTTCCGTGAAACGCTTTCCGTACCGCAAAGTACACGATATGGATCGTATTTTTCCCCGCCTTTGCGACCCAATCGGAGGAAAGATAATTTTTCGCCCGACGAAAATTTTCCGCGATCTCACCCGTCTCGTCGTCTTCGATCAGACGCTGCTCCGTCAGGTATGCAAAATACCGTTCCGCAAGGTATTTCCGCACCCCTTTGTGCTCCGCCGGATCTTCCAGCATGATCAACCCGTTCACCTGCGGAGAATCCGCATACATATCGCAATATTGTGCCAATTCGTTTGCATCACAGTCAAACACTTCGGGCAAAATTTCCATGCGCTGTGCGCGTTCGGGTATCAATGCCCGATACAACGGGTCTTCAAAAAAACATTCGGTCAGCGTCTCGATGACCGCACCGAAATCTTCCCTTCGCAATCGGTGTAAATCGGATATTTCCATAATTATCGGTTCAACGCCTCTACGGCGACTATCGCTCCTTGTAATTTCTGCGTCAATTTTTTAAGCCGAGCTGTTTCCGCTTCCAAAATATATTGCAGATTCTTCCGCTCTACGGCTATCTTTACAGCTAACTCTTCTTTCTCAAAAGTAAAATCCGGATCTTCTTCTTTACCCTTGCTCATCACTGCGCGCATGACTCCGAATAAATCAATGTGCCCCGTCAGCCTGCCGCTGCCCCAGGATCCGCGATCCGTCAGCGCCCGTGCCGTAAAATACGATGTTACGCCCCGCGCAAACGCTTCCGCATAACTGTTATCGTCCACCTCGACCATCGCACATTTCGCCGCATCCGCATCGCCTTCCTCCAACGCCGCGATCGCTCTCTGCATATACTCGATATTCTTTTGTGCATTTTCATGCGGGAATACAGACTTTTCATACCAATCCAGCGCCACAAAACTGTCTTCACAGTATTTGAACGCGTCCAGTATCACTGCCCCCGCAACACTCTCCCTTTCCTCCGGTTGTTTGGAATCATTTACGGCACAAATCATATCATACAGTTCTTCCGCCGTTTCCTCCGCCGTTTCGCCCGCGCGGAAAAGCTCTGCCGCAGCCGCCGTATCTGCATTCTCTCCCTTTACACTTCGCATCAATCGCCGCACACGCGTCGAGAAATCCATCGGCGGCAGCGCACAGCGGTCAAACGCCAATATAAGCCGCAAATACAGCCGATGATGAAAATAATAAATACGCGCATCATAAGACGTATCGTCGTCAAACTGCGAATGATAATGCGTCTCCATGAAACTGCCCGATGAAAAATCATTTACCAGCGACGGCACGCCGCTGATCGCCATGGAAAAATCATCCGACCACGTCTGCACCGGACAAACGACGTCCGCCCCTTCCGGATAATATTCGTCAAACCCTTTCGGATCTTTGAGAAAATCCCGCAGAAAATGCTTGTACTCATATACACTGCGAATATAATGCTTTTTCCCGTGGGCGATCGCCGGAAGTTCCAGATTAATGTCTGCGATCATCCTGCCGCGCCAGTCATTCTGACCCTGCGTCATTTCCGCAAATGCGCCCGCCGACCAATCGTACCGCGAATTGATCTTGCCCCATTCTTCCGCCGCAAAGGCTATGAATACCAACGTCTTTTGAGGCTTGTACCCCGAACGAAGCAATGCCTGCGCCAACGACAACATCATCGATACGCCGCAATTGTCGTCCTCAAAACCATGAAAATAGGAATCATAATGCGCCGATACCGCGATCATCTGCGAAGTCTGACCAGGGATCATTCCGACAATATTGTATGTCGTAACTTTCTCCCGTACTTTCGACTGCGCATTCAAAACCACTTCCAGCCTGCCTTTCTTCATTTCCGAAAGCACCGCCGCCATATCCGATTTCGACATTGAAAACGCAGGAGCGTTCGGCAATCCGCAGATATCCTGTGCGTTCAGCGCCGCCGGATCTACTTCTCCGTAACCCTTGTCCTGCACCGCAATCACTGCTGCGGCTCCCGCTAAATGCGCCTGGCACGCCGGATAATTGATCCACCATTCGTCTCGTTGATTGATACGGATCAATGCGATCTTTCCGCGCACATCCGTTTTTAAAAAATCTTTTTCCGTGCCTTTGCCGGCATCTACCAATTCCGTTTTTAAATCTTTTACTTCTAAATTTGTCTGATATCCGCCAAGACGGATCGTTCTCTCTCCATCTTCCGTCTGATACGTCAAAGTCGCCCCGCAAAATTCCCAGCCGTCCAGTACCACCGGGTGTTTTTCCGTTTTCAGCCCCATCTCACTCATCCGACGGTACAGAAATTCTCCCGCTTCAAATTCCGCCCGACTCCCCGCCGTGCGATAACCAAGTTCCGGATCGCTACGAAATTGTTCCAGATCCCGCGCCAACGCATAAGAATATCCGACATCCAGCTCCTTTGCCGAACTTTCAAATAATTCCAGAAATTCTTCCGCCGTCATGCCGCCTCGCCTTTTCTCTATCATTCGCATTCACTCCTTTCGGGTATTATAATACTCCTTCCCGCATAAGTCAATCCGTTGCACATCTTTGCCCGCATTCTTTCCTTTTTTCAATCAAAACCTGTACTTTGCTCCCCGCCTTTTTACCCATGCACCCTTGACGATCTCAGAAAGCCTATACCTCTCTTTTTCCTATAAGAGCAATTTTGCAAAATATCGCCCGAAACATACAAACTGACGTCCATGCCGTAATCCTGCGTTGCAGAATGCCGACATCGCGATAAAATATCCCATAAAACAGGACTTGTAAAAGCCTGGAAAAGAGGCTTTTCGTATACCTTCTCATTGCTGTTACGGTCCTTGTCTTTAACCCTTTTTCTCCGACATTGACGGTGGTTTTGCCTGATAAATTAAAACGGCGGCAAGACTGTTTCGTCTCTGCCGCCGCTTGTTATAATCCGAAAAATTTACCTCTTCCGGTTATAATCGATTTATTACACCACGCCCTGCGCCATCATCGCTTCAGCAACTTTTTCAAAGCCGGCAATGTTCGCACCCACAACATAGTTGCCTTCAAAGCCGTATTTCTTCGCTGCCGCGTCGATGTTTTTGAAGATGTTGACCATGATCCCTTTCAATTTTGCGTCCACTTCTTCAAAAGACCAGAACAGACGTCCGCTCGACTGCGCCATTTCCAGAGCCGACGTTGCAACGCCGCCCGCATTTGCCGCTTTGCCGGGCAGGAATACCACGCCGCTCTTCTGGAACACTTCCGTGCCTGCAAGCGTCGTAGGCATATTCGCGCCTTCACCGACCAGCTTCACGCCGTTTTTCACGAGGATCTTCGCCGATTCTTCGTCCAGCTCGTTCTGCGTTGCACAAGGAAGAGCTACGTCGCACTTCACCGTCCAGACGCCCTTGCATCCTTCATGGTATTCCGCACCTTTCACGCGCTGTGCATATTCCTTGATACGTCCGCGCTCCACTTCCTTGATCTGCTGTACAACATCCAGCTGAATACCGTTTTTGTCATATACGTAACCGTTGGAATCGCTCATCGTAACAACTTTTGCACCCAGCTGCTGTGCCTTTTCGCACGCGTAAATTGCAACGTTGCCCGATCCGCTGATCACAACCGTTTTCCCTTTGATCGAATCGCCCTTGCTGTTGAGAGCTTCTTCGGTAATATATACAAGCCCGTACCCGGTCGCCTCTTTGCGAGCCAGGGAACCGCCGTAAGAAAGTCCGCGCCCCGTCAGTACCCCGACATGCTCATTGCGGATACGCTTGTACTGTCCGAATAAATACCCGATCTCACGGCCGCCTACGCCGATATCTCCGGCAGGAACGTCCGTATCCGCCCCGACATGACGATACAATTCCGTCATGAAGCTCTGGCAGAAACGCATGATCTCATTGTCGCTCTTGCCTTTCGGATCGAAGTTGGAACCGCCTTTGCCGCCGCCGATCGGAAGACCCGTCAGACTGTTTTTGAATATCTGCTCAAATCCAAGGAATTTGATGATCGAAAGATTCACAGACGGATGAAAACGCAAACCGCCCTTGTAAGGCCCGATCGCGCTGTTGAACTGCACGCGATACCCCTTGTTTACCTGCACATTCCCCTTATCGTCTACCCAAGGCACACGGAACATGACGACCCTTTCCGGTTCCACCAATCTTTCCAAAAGCCCCGCCTTTTCGTATTGAGGATTGGCTTCGATTGCCGCCTCCAGGCTGTGCAATACTTCCGTCGCAGCCTGATGGAATTCAGGTTCATTCGGATTCTGCTCCTTGATCCGCGCCAGAACGCTCTCTACATAAGACATAATTAAAAACTCCTTTGTTTTTATTCCGATATTCATTGTACCATCAACAAAAAAATATTGCAAACAATTTGCCGTATCCGATCTATTAATAAATCTTATACTATTTATAATTGTTGCTTAGAATATCAGAAACGTCTGTACCCGCGCTCGTTCACATTCAATCCCCGCAGAGAGGAAAGCCCGCAGAACAATTCATCCGAAAACCAGTTTTTATCCTTTTCCGTTTCATCCCTGCATTCATCTGCATGAAAAGCGTTTTCCGCTTCGCCTGATACCTCCCTCTTTCGTACCAAGCTGCTCAGACTATTTTCATTTTTCACGCAGAAATCGCACTCCGTGCGCGCCTTTTCCGAAAAAAATTCAGTATAAAACGGCTTGTCCCCGCACTCACGGGTCTCCGCAATCCGTACGATCCGCATCAGCTTTTCCCAACCCTTTTCTTTCTCGATAGCCTTCTTTTCAATATCATAACCTGACCATACGGGCGAAAACACGGGTTTCCCCGCAGGAACGTCACAACGGACTACCCGATATTCCTTTGCCTGACCCATCAGGGGCATCGTCTTCACCTTCTTTTTTGAAAATATAGAAAAGATCCGCATTTTTCTCCTCCGCTTCGTTATTTTCAAATGTATTATAGCGCATAATACTTGACAGATATTGTCATATATATTAAAATAATTGAAAAAATATTCAAGGTATTTGCGATGAAATTTCAAGTGATGGTCAAAATACTGTTCCGACTGCTGAAAGTAAGGAAAGTGAGCGCGGCAGTGCTGGCAAAGGAAAACGGGGTATCGGAACGGAGCATTTACAGATATGTGGAAGAACTGATCATTTCCGGCGTTCCTTTGGATATTATACGCGGACGGAACGGCGGAATATGCCTGCCCGATACATACAGGCTTCCTGAAAATTTCTTTTCCAAAGACGAACTGGCGGCAGCCGTCAACGCTCTGAGCGCATTATACGAACAACTGCCGACTGATTCTGTGAAATCGGCGCTGGAAAAACTCGGTATGCAACAAAAAACGGGAAGCCGCGATCTGAGCGTTTCGGGAAATATCCTTGTCGACAGCGGAACATGGGGCGACGTCTATGATTTTTCGGATAAACTGCAGGTCTTTGAAAACGCAATCGAAAACTGTGTATGCCTGGATGTCCTGTATACCGACAGGAGCGGCCAGCAGACCCGCCGTACGATCGAACCGCACCTGCTTGTTTATAAACAAAATATCTGGTATATATACGCGTGGTGCAGAACGCGCAACGATTTCAGGCTTTTCCGCGTGGGGAGGATCCGCAGCGCACGGAATACGGAAGAAACATTTACGAAAAGATATTTCGAGAAAAACAATCTGCCTTTAAAATTTAATTTTGCCAATACGGAACTCGTTCATATTCGCCTTTCCGTCAGCGAAAAGGCCCTGCCCGATCTGGAAGAATGGCTGGGTAT
>QAKO01000034.1 GCA_003343765.1 Bacillota bacterium
GTCCCACCGCAGGCATCAATTCCTCAACAGCCGCGTCTCCGCTCAGCCTGTAATAGGTGAAAACAGAAACAATGAACCACGCAGCAAACATATCCGACTGATAATAGCCGTAATCGCCGCTTGCAGGTTTTTCCTGATTTTCGGGATAACACGTCCCGTAAACAAACCCCTCCGGAGTCTGGTGAAAGGCAAACAGTTTCAGGGTATTCATCGCCTGCAGTTTCTTACCGAAAGCGTACCAGCCGCAATCGAATGCCCAGTCCACATCACCCGACCAGGGCAAACGGTCACGTTTTGCCCCGTCCGATACAAAATAACCGCTATGATATGCGTCAAAATCGGCAAGTCTGCCGCGCCATTCATAAACAAGCTTTTCGCCGTTCTTTATTTCCAATTCGTTCACGACCGAACGCCATTCCGCATCCGACGCAAACCCGAATTTACCGCCGCCCGTCAGTCCGCTTTCCGCCCGCAGGATATTCACCCCGTTCAACGAGATACTTACCCCGCCTTCTTCCGCTTTTAATTCCAGCACATAGGGAAGATTATCGGAAAGTGCTGCCACGCTCGCCGTCTTTTGCACGCACTCGCTTCCCTCATTCACTCTTCCAAAAGAAACTTTTCCGCTCTGCTGAATACGCACAAACTCGTAATTGCTTTCGTCTTTTGCGCAAAACAAAAACTCAAAACCTGTTTCATATTCCGGCGTACGGCTCAATTCAAATTCACAGCGCACATCAGACACGGAATCAGCATTCAGTTTGCTCAACGCGCACCTTCCGCCCTTTGTCAGTTTACGGATACATAATTTCCCGAACAGTACATCCCATTGTCTGCTCTGCACCGTCGCAAGCAATACTGTTCTCGCACTCGCCTGCCAGATTCGATCCAATACAGGCCGATCGCTCCTGAAAAAGCCTTCCGCTTCGACGTCCTGCGAATCATTGGCGATCCCGTATCGCGAAATTACGATCTCTCCGTCACTTTCTTTCGGTACGGTAAGACATACAAATCTTTCCTGCCCTTGGATCAGGGGATAAACAAATAACCCGTCCCGCGCAATTGTATAATCTTCAAAGCGATAGGGATTTGCAGGCATTACCGGCAACTCCACACCGAGATATGTACAGCTTCCCCGCGTGAAATCTCCAAGCCCGATCGTCTCTTCGCGCTCATAAGGAATCATCCGGTCGGAATAAGATATACGCAACGTCGGTTTTCCTTTGTAAGATTTTACAAAAAAGAAAGGATAGCCCCCCACCGAGCCTGCTCCCATATCGAAAATCACATAACTGCCCGGAATAAGCCGCAGTTCTCCGTCCGCAGTTCCGCAGATCGTTTGCGCCCCCTCCGCTCCTTTTTGCTTTCTCACCGATACGGGATAGTTAAGTTTTCTGTGTTCCATAGTTCTGCCTTCCTTCATGATCCATCTCTACGTATGCAAAACTATTGTAACATCATTTTAACTCCTTGTATTTAGACAATTTTTTTGTATGTTTGGATATTTTTACTGTTTTTTATCCTCCCCGATCAAAAATTCCCACTCACAAATCCATTAAAAAGGCGTTCACTTACCTAAGAACGCCTTTTCCCCAATATCATTAAAAAAGACGTTCTTTCAAAGAACGCCTTCCTGCTTTTTTATAAAATCCGTCGGGGAACACCCGACTTTTTGCTTGAATAGCCTCGAAAAATAATGCATATCATCGTACCCGACCATGTAACTGACTTCGGATATATTATATTTTTTTGTCATGAAAAGCCGCTTTGCCTGCTCCATACGGTAATCAATAATATATTCAAGCGGCGCGCGGTTCATCTGATGTTTGAATATCGCGCGGAAGCGGCTCGGAGATATCCCGTATTCGCTCACGACTTTATTCAGATCGATCGCTTCCGAATAATGATTGGTCATATACTCAATAAACCGCGAAACATAATCGGAACTTTCCGAATTTTCCCTGTCACTGCAACGCAGTTCTTCCAAAAACTCCGCAATGATCAGCGTCATGTACGCCTTGGCTCGAAATCTCCCGTTTACCGTGTTTTCCTGAAAAGCATTATATAGCTTATCAAACAGTTCAATAAAACGTATTTTGTTGCGCACACGATAACTTTCCGCCATTTCCATGACTTCAAGTTTATATCCCTTTCTTTTAGCAAGATCCACACGGATCGGTACGGCATTCAATTTCTTTTCACAAGGCTCCCGGTACACTTCCCATGCCGAAAAATCAGGACTGCTTTCATCAAACATAAAATCCAAATGAACTCCGTAATAAGAAGTCCTGACATTTTCAGGCACTATCCGCGTATGCCGTACATACGGAGGCATAATATGCAGACAGCCTTCCCCTACCGTATACTCGCTGTCATCCTTGATCACGCATAATTCACCCTGAGTAACAAAGATCACTTCAAAATCATACAAGATCCGCCACGGCACTATATGATTTTCATGTACCGACCCGATCAGTTTATTTACATACCGTATGTAGGGATTGAATTGCGCCACGCCGATATCTCGTATCTTTTCATCCATACCAATTCCTCAGCCACAGGAAATATAATTCAGTATAACACAATTCCCCAAAAAAATCAATACTTCTTTTTTTATAACCCTGCATTCTTCCGAACTATACCCACAAAAATCGGTTAAAACAACGTTCCCGAGGCTTTAAAAACATCGGCTGACCCCGCAAACCCTGTTGTTCCGAATGTTCGCCGGAAAAGGCGTTCCGGCGCGCCGCCGTTTTCTCGCGCGGACTATTTTATCCATTTCCCTCTCGTGAAATCAGGAAACGTTTGCGGCGCGCCGCCCTCTGCAATCGATTTTTCCGAAAGAGCCGTAACACTCATCCATGCCGCCGCATCGTAAACATCGACAGGCATTTTTCTGCCTCCGCTTTTTTCTGTTCCCTGATCCAGTCACGATAAAACAACGCACTCTCTTTCATTTTCCGATCCCGCGTGCAAATGCCGTATTTCATAGAATAACCTGCCGTCCACTCAAAATTATCCATTAAGCTCCAAAGAAAATATCCGCGCACGTCATACCCTTCCTTCAAAGCACGGCGAACAGACGCAAACGATCCCTTCAAATACTTTATCCGCTCGGTATCCCGTATCATGCCGTTCTCTTCACGCTCCTGCGCAAACCCGACACCGTTTTCCGTGATATAGACGGGAATTCCGATACCGTATTCCGTTTTCGCCACACGAAGCGCCTCATAAATAGCATCCGGATAAAATTCCGCCCCGTTTTCCAGAAAATTCCCGCCGCTTTGCAACACGATCTTGCGGATATCCACATCCCTGCGGCTGACAATAAGCCGATTGTAACAATTCAGTCCGTAAAAATCCAGAGGCTGCGCAATAATGTCAAGATCTTCCACACGCATTTCCAAAACGATATTCTCTTTTTCCAGATGCCGCACGACGTAGGGATCATATTTCTTTAAAAAGATAGGAGAAAGATAACTTCCGTGTGCCAATCCGTTCTGTTCTGCCGCATAGTTTACGTCATCTTCGTTTTGCGGATCGGCAGGCACACGGTTCCATATATCCACAGATTATGATTCGCCTGCCGCCCGCACTTTTCCAACCCGAACCCGGGCGCAAAGCCTTTCAGCGCATATCCCACATAGGTGGCAACAGGCTCGTTGTGCGTGGCAAACATTGCCGCTTCGGGCAAGCTCCGAAACATCAGGTCGGCATAATCGGCAAGACACTGCACGATATATGCATAAAACTCTTTTTTTGTGGAAAACAATTCGCCGGCGATGCGCCGTTTCGCCTTTACCGTCAGCCGCATAATGCGCTCGTCAAACACGATCGCCCGTAAATCAGCACCCTGCGCAAGATCCAGCATTCTTTTCAGCTGTGAATTTTCAAACGGCTCGCCGCAGTATTTCGTTTCACCCGAGTTCTTCGATCAAGCGTAATAGGTTTTCCTTTTTCGACTGCATATACGATATCTCCTATGATCAGTTTCCCGTCAATTTCATCGGAAAAAACAGTTATTTTTTCCTTGGTAGCCTGTACGCGCAATGTGCCGCGTTTGAGCGGAACTTCGATCTGGGAATCGGTGATCAGAGCAAGTATGGGACGCAGTTCAAACGTCTCACCGCAGGCGATGTCCTTGCAGATCCCGTATATGTAACGCGGGATCAGATACAGCACGCTCGCACCCCAGATATGACAATGGCTTCTGCCGAACTTCCTGCCGTACATTTCGCAGGACGTTTCTTCCGTTTCACCGCGATGATAGACTTCCCAGAACGTAGTCGCTCCGCCGTCCAGCATTCCTCCCCAATACGACATGATCTCTTGCACTGCCTTCTTCCATTCACCCATTTCAAAGAGGCACGCAAGTTTGTAACTTTGCATATACGGCGTCGTGATCTCGGGGACAGATTCGTCATATAAGAGAGTCTTTTTGATCTTTTCCGTTTTTTCCCGATCCGCAAAGCGATACAACACGGCAAACACATTGGCATAAGCCGTAACGGAATCCCCCGTCTTTCCTTCCTTACGGGAATGAAGATATGCGCCCCGTTTCTCACTCCAAAATACTTCGTCGATTTTCGCACGCAATGCTTTCGCTCGCAGTTTATATTGCTCTGTATTCCCACCGATCACATCGCCCAGTTTGTAAAGACTTTTCAACGCAAGGAAAAGCAGGATCTGTTCAAAGCAAACTTCCCCGTCCGTATCCAGATCGCCCCAGTCGACAAACACCCAATCGTTCGGCTGCTTGTATAAAAATCCGTCTTCGTTTGTCCTGCCCAACACAAAATGCATATGCTCTTCCAGGATCAGATAAATATATTTTACAAATTCCGCATCCCCTGAAAAAGAATAATATTCCCAGACCGACATGATCGTGTAGAGAGTATAATCCATGATGTGGTTGATATACGTCACAACGGGACTCTTGCCGCAAAGAGCTATAATGTTCCGACGGATCTTTGCATAATCGCAGGAAACAAAGTATTCCAGTTTGAATGCCTGATACGCATCCCCGCCCCACAGCCAACGGTCACGCTTTGCCCCGTCCAGAAAAAACTCACGGTCACAGACAGAAAGTGTATGCTTCGCCACTTCTATGATCTGCATGAACCGCTTATTTTCCAAACGGAACGCGATCGACTGTGCAGAAGGATTATATTCTTCCTTTACACTCATGGAATACGGGGAATCGGTAACGACGCGCAGATATCGGAACGCTTTGCTCACGGGAACATCGTACCTGCCTTCCGCAGGCGTGAAAAAGCTGATTTGTTCACAATATTCATCGCTCATGACTTCCGCTAATGTCTCACCGAAATAACAGCGGAAGGGCAATTCCCTGCACCCCGAAAAAGATGCAAAACACATACGGATCTTACCGTAATCATAGACAGTTCCGCCCTCGCACGGTGTTTGCGAAAGAGCTTCGATCTCTCTTTTCGGCAGACAGAACGTATTCGGCGTCATTTCGCCGCAATCGCAGACAAAAGAATTCCGCAACTGGAACTGATTGTACGAGACCTGCACGTTTTCGTCCGAACAGAATTCCTTCCCGTCTATTTTCAGGCAAGGCAACCCTTCCGGATTGTACAGCCAGATCTCCATTTTGTATCGCCCCGCAGGAAGCGTGACCTTTCCGTCAAACCCGTAAAGATATTTGTCCAGGTCATAGAAATAGACACTTATTCGCCCTTCCCAGGAAAAGTACAGCGTATCTTCCGCCGAAAGCGTGAATTCCGCATAAAATTTAACATTGTGCCATGGGCTGTCTACCCTCCAGAACGGCCCGATCGGAAAATCCCGCAGGTATCTTCTTGCCATAACTTTTTCCGCTAACATGATCTCATAATCACCGGGAAAACAGATCCACTTGCTTTTTTCATATCTTTTCCTTTTTCAAATTTTCCCTCCCCGTTCGGAGAGGGAGAATTCTGTTCTTTTAAATAGTTACATTATACGTCAGCGTAAACGTATTTTCATTCAAACCGTCGGCTTTGACAAGCACTTCCACTGTATAGGTTCCGTTTTGCGTAAACTTACCTTCCGAAAGTATGACTTCCGTTCCCTCTGCATCCGTTACTTTTTTAAC
This sequence comes from Bacillota bacterium, assembly GCA_003343765.1. Lineage (GTDB taxonomy): Bacteria > Bacillota > Clostridia > Christensenellales > Borkfalkiaceae > Borkfalkia. The sequence goes on from QAKO01000034.1 coordinate 6,101, forward strand.
GATCACTTCATCCGCCCCGACAAACAATTCATTGACCATTGCCTGCAATGTATTGCTTCCGTTCGCTGTTTGCTCAGCTTTTTCGATACGGATATTATCCACATAAGCGATATAATCGTAGCAGTTTCCGCCGCCCTCTTTATTCACGATTATATATATCCCGAATCCGCCGTTTGCGGCAACGTTTGCGGCAGTTTCTCCGGTCAATGTTATGGTATTCCATTCTCCGAAATTCGTAACATCCTGCAACCAGAAAGGTTTTCCGGACTGGATATCCTCTTCCTTGCCCAACTTAAATATACGCAGACAATAGTTGAGCGCTCCCGCAGGTTTATCCAGTTTGAAATCAAATTTCAAAGTATCGCCGTCATTGATCTGGAATGCACTGCTCGGTTTCAGTTGAGAAACTGTCCATGCCGAATTGACATTGTTTGTTATTTTCAGCACCGTACCGTGTTCTCCGCCTTCATCATACTTGGTATAAACAGCATTCCCCGCTACCATGGGATAATAATCGTTCGCGGAAAGTTCAAGTTTATCTTCAAAATTCTCGATGCCGTACGTTTTCTGATACAGGTGCTGGCTGGCATTGTCGTACAAAATTACTTCCTGTTCGACAGTCACCCCGTCCGAACCGTTTTTATATACATAATAAACTTTATAATCTTTCATTTTTTTCTGATTTGCGTCTGACTTCTGCTGACATTTTCATTCAAATGTGTTATAATAGAGAGGCATTTTGCGTTTTGTCATTGATCGGGATGCAAAGCATTGAATTTATTTACGGAGGCAAAAGATTTGAGCGGTTTTTTTGGCGTAGTTTCAAAAAAGGATTGTGTATTTGATTTGTTTTTCGGCACGGACTATCATTCCCACCTCGGAACGCGGCGCGGAGGCATGGCCGTCTATGGAGAAAGCGGATTCAACCGTGCGATCCATAATATCGAAAATTCACCTTTTCGTACGAAATTTGAACGCGACTTCGATGAAATGAAAGGAAATATCGGTATCGGGTGCATCTCCGACAGCGAACCGCAACCGCTTCTTGTACGTTCGCATCTCGGCAATTTTGCAATCGCCACCGTCGGCAGGATCAACAATATCGATACTCTTGTCAAAAAAGCGTTCGACGAAGGCGCTACCCATTTTCTGGAAATGAGCGGCGGAAATATTAACGCAACAGAACTTTGCGCCTCCCTCATCAACCGCGGATCAACGATCGAGGAAGGGATCCGACTCGCCCAAAACGCCATAGAAGGCTCCATGTCCATTCTGATCCTGACGTCAAAAGGGATCTATGCAGCGCGCGATAAGATGGGACGCACCCCCGTCGTGATCGGTAAAAAATCCGAAGCCTTCTGCGTGTCTTTTGAGTCGTTTGCCTATCTGAATCTCGGATACCAGCATTTCAAAGAATTAGGCCCCGGCGAAATCGACTTTATTACAGCCGACGGGGTCGACGTTCTCAACGCTCCCTCCAAAGAGATGAAGATCTGTACTTTCCTATGGGTCTACTATGGAAATCCGGCGTCGTCCTATGAAGGTCTGAACGTAGAAAATATGCGCTATCATTGCGGAGCCATGCTGGCACAGCGCGACAATATTACGGCGGACGCCGTAGCAGGACTTCCCGATTCCGGCACGGCTCATGCGATCGGATACGCAAACAAATCCAAACTGCCGCTGACACGTCCGTTCGTGAAATATACGCACACATGGCCGCGTTCCTTTATGCCGCAGAACCAGAGCCGCCGCGACCTGATCGCCCACATGAAACTGATTCCCCTTGACGAAATGATCCGCAATAAGCGGCTGGTTCTCATCGACGACTCGCTGGTGCGCGGAACACAGCTGCGCGGAACGGCAGATTTTCTGTACGGAAGCGGAGCCAAGGAACTTCACATACGTCTGGCCTGCCCGCCCCTGCTGTTCGGATGCCCTTACCTGAATTTTTCAAGATCTTCTTCCGAACTCGAATTGATAGCACGCCGCAAAGTCGCGGCCTTGGAAGGTAAAAATTACGAAACGAAACTGGACAAATATACCGATCCCGACAGCGAGGAATACGCAGCCATGATCGAATCGATCCGAAGCGAACTGCAATTCACCTCCCTGCGTTACCATCGTCTGGACGATATGCTGTCCTCTACGGGAATACCTTCCTGCAAGTGCTGCACTTACTGCTGGAACGGAAAAAAATAACAGCTTAATACGCCCGCCGACGGAAAATACTTCCCGTCGGCGGGCGCTGATCTTATTCTCCCCCAAACATAAAACGCATAAGCACACACGGCTCCTCTTTTTAAAATAATATGGATGTTTCATAAAAACGGATATGCTTTTTCGGAAACGAGTAAAAATCTGTTGACAAACGGACAAAAAAAAGATAAAATAAATAAGCTGGTTTACGCGAGAGCGATTATCCCCGGCGAAGCTGAATATTTGAAAATGCAGAGATGTCTGAGCGGCCTAAGGAGCACGACTGGAAATCGTGTGTACGTCATAAGCGTACCGAGGGTTCAAATCCCTCTCTCTGCGCCATACGTGAATAATACGAACTCTAAAACAGAGTTCGTATTATTTTTTACCCGCGATTTCTTCGGGATAATCGTCCATGTAAAATAGTCCTCCGAATTTGCTTTTTCGGGGGCGTAGGTTAGCATAGTTCCTCGCGGAAGTCAACGGTCGCAAAATCGTTGCTGAAAACACCTATAGAAAGGTTTAATAGCCGAGCAAGGAGTTTTGAAGTGAACCCCAAAGTTTGGACAAAAAATATAATTAAAATGCTTGGTAGTGAGTTCGGTACCCAACCGGGCTCATTCCTTTTAGTTTGAGAGAGATCCTCTCGTTGTTCCAATAGTCAATATATTCTCGCAGGCGGTGGACGAAT
>QAKO01000077.1 GCA_003343765.1 Bacillota bacterium
GTAATCCTCTTCATTTTCTTCAGTGCGGACGATGTACTGGTAGTGGTCGCCCTTATAGATGAGCTGAACGATGTGGCCGCGTGCGCCGCCCTCGTCGGCGTTGTCGCTGATTTCGATGTCCTCGAGACCGACTTCGACGGTGACGTCCACGTCAGTGAGATCGATTTTTTCACCGTCGGCGGTGATGAGATAGCCTTCCTCGTCGAGATGGGAACCTGGGTAAAGGGTGGTGACGTCGCAATCGAATTCGCCGTCGCCGAAAACGACGGTATTTTTTTTGGTGATGTAGCCGTCGTACTGATTGACGGTGAATTCTTTTTTCATGATGTGGATATCGTCGGGGCCTATGTTCATGCCGATGATATCGCCGACCTTACGGCTTTGCGTGCTTTGAATGACCATTTCGGATCTGCCGACCATGGCGGTGATCTCATAGTGAACGCCTTTGAATACGACGCTGACCACGCGGCCCGTGAGCATACCGTTTTCCGGCTCGGTCATAACGATGTCTTCGGGGCGGACGACCACGTCGACTTTTTCATTTTTTTCGTAATCGTCGACGCACTTGAAGTTCTTATTGCAGAAGCGCACGGTATATTTTGCGACCATAGTTCCGTTGAGAATATTGCTGTCGCCGATGAAGTCGGCCACGAAGGCATTGGCGGGCTCATTGTAAATAGAAGTAGGGGTGCCGATCTGCTGGATGCGGCCGTCTTTCATGACGACGATGGTATCGCTCATGGTGAGAGCTTCTTCCTGGTCGTGCGTGACATAGATAAACGTGATGCCGAGTTTGCGGTGCATCTCTTTGAGTTCGATCTGCATTTCTTTACGCATTTTCAAGTCGAGAGCGCCGAGAGGTTCGTCGAGCAAAAGGATTTCCGGTTCGTTGACAATGGCGCGCGCAATGGCGACGCGCTGTTGCTGACCGCCGGACAAAGTAGAAACGCTTCGTTTTTCAAATCCTTCCAAATCGACGACGGCGAGCGCCGCGCGGACTTTTTCGTCGATCTCTTTGCGGGTGAGCTTCTGCAATTTTGTATAGGTTTCGCCCTTGTCGTTCATGTAAGTGACGGGAACTTTTTTGAGCTTCAGCCCGAACGCGATGTTGTCGTAAATGTTGTAGTGCGGGAACAGGGCATAACGCTGGAATACCGTATTGACGGGGCGTTTGTTCGGGGGCAGATTGGTAATGTCTTTCCCGCTGAGCAGGATCTTGCCCGAAGTGGGGATGTCAAAACCTGCGATCATGCGCAAGGTAGTGGTTTTCCCGCAGCCGGAGGGCCCGAGGAAGGTAATGAATTCGCCTTTACGGACATAAAAACTGATATCCTGTACGGCTGCGGTTTCGTCGAAGATCTTCGAAACGTTTACGATTTCAATGATTTTTTCTTCTTTTTTCAATTCTGCCATTTTTTTATCCTGTTAGCATTCGTTTATCGCGCGTGCGACTTTATTTATATCGATAAATACATTATAAACAATTTCATTGAAAATACAAACAATTTACACATAATTTTTTCAGTCGGCTTGTTATTTTTTTCGTGATCGCATTCCGCTGGTTTTTCGGGATCGTTTACAGCCGCTTAAAAACAGGAAAACGGAGAGTATTACGGTAACGTGTTGCAACGGGTTTCGCGCTTTGTAAGGCTGTATTCTGAAAAAACAGCAAAAATGTTCCGTTGTATAGTGCGAATTGACGGCAAGTAATTTTCCCGCCGCCCGTCCGCATACGGACGGGCGGCGGGAAAACGGCGTCATAGTTACAGTTACGGTTTTGAGAGCGAAAGACATTCGGGCAAAATCAGGCAAGTTAAGCAAGTTAAGCAAGTCAAGGAAGTCAGGGAAGTCAGGGAAGTCAGGTTGGTTGCTAATCAGGGAAGTTTATGCCGCGCCGATTCAAAGCAAAGGGCGGACATATGTACAAAAAAAGAAGGGGATGGGTCATCCGTGCGGATAGAACCTGATATTTGTTTGGGGAAGGCAGGCAGATTTTTACACAAAAAAGAACGCAGTGAAAACTGCGTTCTTTGAAAGGTTGAAATTATTCAGCTTTTTCTGTTTTTTTAGCTCTGGTCTTTTTGGGTTTAGCCTCGACGGGAGCTTCCGCAACGGGAGCAGCGGTTTCTGCTTCCTTAGCTTCTTCCGCTTTGACTTCTTCCTGAACAGCAGCTTTCGGGTTTGCTTTCAGGGCGTTGAGGTTTTTCGCCAATGCAGACTTTTTGTTTGCCGCGTTGTTCTTGTGGAGGATTCCCTTGCTTGCAGCGGAATCGATAACAGAAACGGTTTCGGGCAGCAGCTTTTCAGCAGCTTCCGCGTCGCCTGCGGCCAAAGCTGCATTAAACTTTTTGATGGCGGTCTTCACAGAAGTTTTGATCATTTTGTTCTGGGAATTCTTCTTTTCGGTTACGACCACGCGTTTTTTCGCAGATTTGATGTTAGGCACTTTGCTTCTCCTTTCAATGATTACTCATTTAATATCTCAGCTATTTTATCATAAAAAAATCGGCTTGTAAACTGTTTTTTGCCGAAATGTGTAATTTATTCTTCCGAAATTTCATATATTTTTCGGAAAAGGAAAAAACAGGGGGCGGAAAGTGTCGGAAGAATATATTGCTTTTTTTGACAGCGGCATCGGCGGGCTGAATGTTTTGGGTGAATTTCAGCGCATTTGTCCGGGTGAAAGATGTCTTTATTATGGTGACAATGCGAACGCGCCGTATGGCGGAAGGGCGGAAGGGGAGATCTTGCGGCTGACGCTGAAAGCGTTTGCCCAAATAACGCAGTATCCGATTCGGGCGGCGGTGATCGGATGCAATACGGTGACGGCGGAATGTGTGGACGTACTGCGGCAAAAATTTTCGTTTCCGATCGTGGGGATCGAGCCTGCGGTAAAACCTGCGGCTGCGGCCGCGCGCGGCGGAAAAGTTTTGCTTGCGGCGACGCGCGCGACGTTATTGAGCATGCGGGTTCGGAAGCTGATCGAAAACAATTCCCGCGAAACAAAAATTGTAACGTATTCTCCCGACGATCTTGCGGGGGCGGTGGAGAGATCGGCTCCTGATTTTGACGGGATCGATCTTTCCCGCCATTTGCCCGAAGGAAAATTTGATGCCGTGGTACTGGGTTGCACGCATTATGTATTTTTGAAAAAACAAATCCAAAAGTATTATGGGTGTCCTGTTTTTGACGGAATTTCAGGGACGGCTGACCACATTCGAAGAATATTAAACATTTGTTCTAAAAACAATGAAAAAATCGACAAAATTCCTCCTTTTTTTCAGGGAACGGATAAAAATAAGAATAAATCAGTCTATAATGAGGTGTTTTTCGAATAAACGAACATTTGTTTTTTAAAGAAATGGTGGGATTTGGGCAAAAAAACAAAAAAATTCTTAAAAAAAACTGGTAAGTGGTTGACAGTGGTCAAAAGTGGTGATATAATGAATACATCAACAACGGGGGGAGAGGGAAGGTGTATTCTTTCAACGGAAGGTTCAACAACCGGTTGGACGATAAAAACAGAATACGCATTCCTGCGAAGTTCAAAGCGGAACTGGGCGCGGATTACAAACTGGCGTTCGGACCGGGAGAAAGCGTTTATGTGATGCCGCAGAAAGAGTACCAGAAGATCCTGGATTCTTTCGGGGAAGCTTCATTTTTTGATGAAGAAGCGCAGAACGCGATCGCACTCTTCACCGGGATGGTATACGATGTCAGCGAAGACAATCAGGGAAGGATCGTCCTTCCGTCCGAGTTGAAGGAATACGCGAAGATCGATAAAGATATCGTGATCACGGGGGCGGCATCCTATTTAAGGATAGAGCCTGCGGAGCGGTTTGCGAAGAACACGGCGAACATGAATATCAGTTCGGTATTTGCGAAGCTGAACGCGCTGAAAAAGGCAAAAGAATGATAGCATTTTCGCATAAGCCTGTGATGCTGGAAGAGTGTATGGCAGGGCTTAAACTGAAAGATGGCGGAGTTTATTTTGACGGAACGATCGGCGGCGGCGGGCATTCGTACGAGATTCTGAAAAGGACGGCGCCGGGCGGAAGGCTGATAGCGACGGATCTGGATGATTGTGCGATCGAAGCGGCGACGAAGCGGCTGGCGGAATTTGACGGTCGGTTCAGGATATACAAAAGCAATTACAAAGATTATGCGGCGGTTCTTGAAGAAGACGGGACGGACAAGCTGGACGGAGTTTTGCTGGATTTCGGGGTATCGAGTTTTCAGCTGGATGAAGTATCGCGCGGGTTCAGTTACATGAAGGATGCGCCGCTGGATATGCGGATGAATCCGCAGGCGGCATTTTCAGCGGAAGACGTGGTCAACGGATATACGCAGGAGAAGCTGGCGAAGATCATCGACGCATACGGGGAAGAGAAATTTGCAAAGAAGATCGCGGCGAACATAGTTCGTGCGAGAGAGAAGGGAAGGATCACCGGGACGGGGGAACTGAAACGGATCATAGAGGCAAGCATTCCTGCGAAGTTTCAGCATAACGGCCCGTGCGAGCGAAAGACATTCCAGGCGATTCGCATCGAAGTGAACGATGAGTTAGGCGGTTTGGAAGAAGCGGTTCGCGGCCTGGCGCGGCGTCTGAAAAAGGGCGGACGGATCTGTATTCTGACATTTCATTCTTTGGAAGACAGGATCGTAAAAAACGTATTCCGTGACATGGCGACGGATTGTATCTGTGACAAGAGTTTGCCGGTGTGCGTGTGCGGAAAGAAGAAAGAAATTGAAATCATTACCAGAAAACCGCTGACGGCAACGGAAGAGGAATTGGCGGACAACTCCCGATCCAAATGTGCGAAATTGCGAATAGCGGAAAAAGTTTGAGAATATAATGAAGGAGAAGGGCAACATGGCAACGGGCGTTTTGGAAAGGATAAGGACGGATGAACGTACGGACAGTTCGCTGAAAGCATACGGAAAGCTGAGCGGCGGGGCGGAGCCTGCCGAAATGACAGAAGAGCAGAAAGCTCTGAATTTTAATTCGCGCATATCGGACAATTATAAAAAGCTGATCAACCCTGATCTTAAAAAAGCGGAAGAGATCATGGGGGAAGCACCCGTACAGGAGAACTATGCGGAGCCGGTATACGATTCGCCTGAATCGTATGCACGCGCCATGCTGTATCCGGAGCGTGAGCAGGAACAGCAGCAGGTGCCGCAGTTTGCGCATCAGCGGGTAACGGAAGACATATTCCGTGCGGATTCGCCGATCAACAATCGTGCGGCGGTGGCAGAACCGCAAGCGCCTGTGTATGAAGCGCCTGTATATGAACAGCCGGTATATGAGCAGCCGACAGCCGCGTATGCAGAGGAAGTGAGCGAAGATCTGACGCCGACGATGACGACGATCCAGTATCGGAGCGATCTGTACCGCGACGAACAGCGTGTTGTCAAGGAAGAGAAAAAGGGCTACTCGATGACGGCGAAGGGGAAACTGCTGATGTGTGTTTACGCGATCGTCGTGGCGGTAGTACTGGCGCTGATCATTATCAATACGAGCGTGCTGAACAATCTGGATTCAAGCATAGCGGCGCGGGAAGCGGAACTGAATTCCGTGATGACGCAGTCGCAGGCACTGAAAGACGAGATCGCGGAACTTACGAGTGATTCGTCGATCATCAGCCGTGCGGAAGAAGAACTCGGCATGGTACGCAACTGACAACTGAAAGATTTACGAACGAAATCGGTCTCGCGGGCGGCCCTTGGTTAGGGCTGCGGGCAGACCGATTTTTTTATGTCAGAAAGGAAGGAAAAGAGAGATCGGAAAGACAAAACATACGGCGGGCGCGGTGTCCGCAACGCTTTTACGAAAGAGGTTATTTGCCGCAATGCTGGCAATGGCCTTTCTTTTTTTGGCAATTTTCGGCAGATTTTTTTACGTGCAGGTCGTGGAAGGTGAAAAACTGCGGGCGAAAGCGATCGGGCAATGGACGCGCGAGATCCCTGTGATCGCGGCGCGGGGAGAGATCACGGATACGAACGGGGTGGTTCTGGTTGAAAACGATGTGTCGTATTCGGTGTTTGTCCGTCCGAACGCAGTCAAAGACAAAGCATACACTTCAAAAACGCTTGCGTCGATTTTTTCGTTGGACGAAACGGAACTGTACGAAAAGCTGACGGGGAAAAAGGTATCGGAGATCACGCTGGTGCGGCGTGTGGAGAAGGTAAAGACGGCGCAGCTGGAAGAATTTGACCTGCCCGGAGTGTACTATGCGCGGGACAATTCGCGGATATATCCTTTCGGGACGACTTTGTCGCGCGTGCTGGGATTTACTTCGTCGGACGGGAGCGGGCTGACGGGGTTGGAAAAATACTACGACAAATATCTTGCGGGAGTGAACGGGGAAATTGCCTATCCTGCAGATCTGGTCGGGGCGGAAGTAGACGGGACGGCGGTCTATTATCCTGCGGCGGACGGCTTGAATCTTCGTCTGACGGTCGATTACGGGATCCAGCAGCTTGCGGAAGCGGCGGCACAAAAATTGTACGAGCAGTATTCGCCGGTCAATGCGCAGATCGTGGTGCTGGATCCGGACACGTTTGATATTCTGGCGATGGCGGAGAGTCCGTCGTATGATCTCAATGACATACCGCGCGACGATCCCGAACTTTTGAACGAGCTTTCGCGGAACAATCTGATCTCGGATATTTATGAACCTGGTTCGACGTTCAAGATCGTGACGGCGGCGGCGAATATTGAAGAATATCTGCAGGGAAATCCTGCGGCATATTCATTGCAGTACCATTTCAACAGTTCGCGGACGCGTACGGTAGACGGAACGACGATCAAGTGTTGGAGCACGCATGCGAACGGGAAGCATAGCAACCAGACTTTGGCGGAAGCGCTGAACAACAGCTGTAACCCTTGTTTTACGGACATAGCGCTATCGCTGGGAACGGAAACGTTTTACGATTATCTGGAACTTTTCAATTTCGGAAAACCGACGGGGATCGATTTTTCGGGGGAAGCGCAGGGGATGCTGGTGACGGAGAGCGCGGTGCGGGATTGTGATCTTGCGCGAATCGGATTCGGGCAGACGGTAGCGGTGACGGCATTGCAGCTTGCGTGTGCAGGGGCGGCGGCCGTGAACGGCGGGTATTACTATCAGCCGCGGCTGGTGAAAGAAATTTATTCATCGGACGGAAAGATACGGGAGACGATCGAGCCTGTTCTGAAAAACCGTACGATCAGTGAAGAGGCTTCCGGGATTTTGGCTTCGTTGTTGGAAGGCGTTGTTGCGAACGGAAGCGGTAGCAAGGCGTATATCGAGGGGTACAGGGTCGGCGGCAAGACGGGAACGGCGCAGAAATTTGAAAACGGAGCGATCGCGCAGGGGAAGTACGTATCTTCTTTTCTGGGATTTTTCCCTGCGAACGATCCGCAGTATCTTGCATTGGTGATCGTGGATGAACCGCAGGGGGCGTATTACGGGAGCGTGGTGGCGGCGCCTGCGGCGGCGGAAATATTCAGGGGCATCATCGAATTGAAAAACATAGCCCCGTATCAAACATAAGGAGCAGAATTTTGTTACTCGGAGAATTATTGCGGAAGGTACACAGCGAAAGATGCGTCCGCTTTGCGGAGAAGGAGATCACGGGCATTTGTACGGACAGCAAACATGTTATGAGCGGGGACTTGTTTGTGTGTTTTGCGGGAGGCGAGCATGACGGACACGATTATGCGGCGGAAGCATTGGCTTCGGGAGCGATCGCGCTGGTTGTGGAACGGGAATTGGATTTTCCTGTTCCGCAGGTGATCGTCAAGGATGGGAGAAGTGCGGCGGGGGAAATAGCCGCCGCCTTTTACGGACATCCCGAAGAGAAACTGAAGGTGATCGGGATCACGGGGACGAACGGAAAGACGACCACGGCGCATATGCTCGTGTCGGTACTGACGGCAGCGGGATACAAATGCGGGAATATCGGCACATTGGGGATCCGTTATGCGAATAAGGAGATTTCGCCGGAGCTGACAACGCCCGATCCCGTATTTTTGTATAAGATTTTTGCGGATATGGTGGAATCGGGGATCGAGTATGCGGTGATGGAAGTTTCGGCGCACGCCCTGTATTTCGGAAAGACGGACGGGATCAAATTTGAAGCGGCGATCTTCACGAATTTTACCGAAGATCATCTGGATTTTTTCAAGACGATGGGCGCGTACGCGGCGGCAAAGGAGAAGCTGTTTCAGCCGGGCAGGTGTAAATTTGCGGTTTTGAATTATGACGATGAAGAGGGTCGGAAGATCGGGAATTTCTGTGAAAAGGCATACAGTTACGGACTGGAAAATCCTTCGGACGTCTTTGCTGTGGACATTCGGGAAGATATAGACGGAAGTGTATTTGTGATCAATCTTTTTGACGAGCTGTACGATATCCGGCTGCATATGGCGGGCTTGTATAATGTTTACAATGCAATGGCAGCGGCGGCGTGCGCAAAAATTCTGGGGGTATCCGTGCCGCTGATCGCGGCGGGGCTTTCGGGGTTGCCGCGTGTGAGCGGGAGACTGGAACATATTGCGCGGTATCGCGGAGCGGATATTTTTGTAGACTTTGCGCATACTCCGGACGGACTGGAAAAATCGCTGACGGCACTGCGGAAGCACTGTGGCGGCAGACTGATCTGCGTATTCGGGTGCGGCGGAAACAGGGATGCTCTGAAACGTCCGATCATGGGGGAAACGGCGGCAAAAATTGCGGATTTTTGTGTTCTGACGTCGGACAATCCGCGTTATGAAGATCCGTTTGACATTATTTTGCAGATCGAAGAAGGAGTGCGGCGCGTTTCGGATGAATATGTGATCGTGGTAGACAGGGAATGCGGGATCGGTTATGCGTTGGATATGCTGAAAGCGGGCGATGTTCTGCTGATTGCCGGGAAAGGCGGAGAAAATTATCAGGAGATCATGGGAGTGCGTCACATATACAACGACGTATCGGCGGTGAAGCAGATGTTGTCGGAGCGGTTGGCGTCGGAGAAAGGAAACAATGAGAGCTGAAATTCTGATGATACTTGCATCGGGTTTATTGAGCGCGGCGCTTTGCGCCGTGCTCATACCCGTGTTGAAAAGGCGCGGAGCCAGACAATACATTCTGGGATATGTGGAGGAACACAAGGGGAAAACGGGCACGCCGACGATGGGAGGGCTTTCCTTTGTGGCGGCGGTTGCTCTGTGCGCTCTTTTTTTCGGATTGTATGCGGACAGGCATACGCTGGTTGCGGTAACGTTCGGCGGGGCGTGTATGGCGGTGGGGTTTCTGGATGATTTTCTGAAATTCCATTTTCACAGGAATCTCGGCCTTCGCGCATGGCAGAAAATAGTTTTTCAGGTCGCGATCGCCCTGTTTGCGGGGATTTATTGCGTACTGAACGAGCTTACGGTATTGAATATTCCGTTTACGGGTCTTTCTTTTGATATCGGGATATGGATGCTGCCCTGCGCGGCTTTTGTATTTATCGCGGCGGTGAATTGTGTGAACCTCACGGACGGACTGGACGGGCTGGCGGCGTCGGTGGGATTCTGGTATTTTGCGGCGTTTGCCGCGCTTATTTTTCTGACGGGCGGCGGACAAGCGCTGGGGCGGCTGAGTCTGATGCTTTGCGGTGCGCTGGCGGGGTATCTTCTTTTCAACACATATCGGGCGGCTGTATTTATGGGAGATACGGGTTCGCTGAGTCTTGGCGGGTTTGCGGCGGCGATCGCCGCGTTTACGGGAAATATTCTGTATGTGGCGATCATCGGAATAATGTTTGTCTGTTCGGGCATATCCGTGATCCTTCAGGTAATATACTATAAACGGACGAAAAAGCGCCTGTTCTTGATGGCGCCGCTGCACCATCATTTTCAGAAGAAGGGATATTCGGAAAGCAGGATCGCGTATGCATATTCGCTGATTACGGCGGCGGCGGGATTGATCTGTTTAATTTTCGTCCGATAGATCCGAGCGGAGGTCGGAAAATGTATTTCAAGAATCAGAAATTTCTGGTGGCGGGAATGTCGAAGAGCGGAGCGGCGGCGGTATCGTTTTTATTGAAGCGCGGCGCGCAGGTGTATATGTACGACGACGTTACCGAAGGAACGGTACAAAAGACCATGTCGGAATTCATGCAGAAGGGTGCCGTGGCGGTGCAGGAGGGAGAAATAGCGGCGCTTATAAAAGAATGCGATGTGTTGGTGCTCAGTCCGGGAATTCCGATCGATCATGCCTTGCCTGTGGCATTCCGCAAGGCGGGGAAGCGGATCATCGGCGAATCGGAACTGGGGTGTCTGTATCTGCGGGCGGCACTTTTTGCGGTGACGGGAACAAACGGGAAAACGACCACGGTGACCATGCTGGATGAAATTTTTCGTGCGGCGGGGGAAAAGAGTGTGGCTTGCGGGAATATCGGGTTGCCGTTAACGGCGTGCGTAGACGAACTGGATTACGGCGACATTGCCGTGATGGAAGTTTCCAGTTTTCAGTTGGAAACATTGTCGAGCATTCGACCGCATGTGGCGATCGTCACCAACATAGCCGCCGATCATCTGAACCGCCATTACAGCATGGAAAACTACATATTTCTCAAATCCAAGCTGCTGCGGAATATGCGGGAGAGTGAGTATGCCGTGCTCAATCACGACGATCCCGCCGTAAAAAATTTTGCGGCGGATGCACGGTGTCCCGTGCGGTGGTTTTCTGTGCGGGAACGGGTTTCGGGCGCTTATTTGTTTGATGGCGGATTGTATTTTGAGAACGAGAAAATCATGGACGCGTCCGAATTGCCGCTGCAGGGGGAACACAATGTAAAAAATGCGCTGGCGGCGATCTGTGCGGCGAAACTGGCGGGAGTTGCAAGCGGAGTGATCGCGTCGGCGCTGTCGCATATGCGCGGCGTGCGGCACAGGATTCAGACGGTGGACGAAGTAAACGGAGTTACATATATCAACGACTCGAAAGGCACCAATGTGGATGCCGCACTGAATGCGGTGGCGTGTATGCAGGCAGATACGGTTTTGCTTCTGGGCGGAAAGGATAAGGGATATGATTATGACGAACTGTTTTCAAAGTTGCGCAGCAGTCGGGTTATCCAGTGTGTGCTGTACGGGGAAAATCGGTTCAAACTTTTAAACAGTGCGGTGCGCGCGAACGAATCGCGGATAACTTTGTGTACGGATTTTGATACGGCGGTACGGCTTGCGTCGATGATGGCAAAGCCGGGACAGAACGTGTTGCTCAGTCCTGCGAGCAGCAGTTTTGATGCGTTTTCGGGGTATGAAGAACGCGGAGAAAGATTTGAGAAGATCGTGGAGGAGCTGAAAGGCCCTCAGACGGAGTGTGCTTGTGCAAGCGGCGATCATTGAGCGGACGAGGTCGGTTCGTCGGAGCGGAAATTGGGGAATTCCCGTAGTGGCGGTTCTGTTGGCCGGGTTCGGCGTTCTGATGGTGTATTCGGCGAGTTATTATTCGGCACAGCAGCAGACAGGCGACGCATTTTTTTACATGAAAAAACAGCTTGCGGGACTGGTGCTGGGCGGGATCGCAATGGCGGTCATGGCATTATTTCCGTATCGGAAGCTGAAAAAACTGAAATGGCCTGCGCTGATTATTTCGCTTGTTCTTTTGGCGGCGGTATTTGTTCCGGGGCTCGGGGTAGAAAACTACGGGGCGACGCGTTGGATCGGGATCGGGCCTATAACCATTCAGCCGTCGGAAATTTCCAAATACGGATTTGTATTGTTTGCGTCTGCGTATGCGAGCGAAAAGCCGGAGCGGATGCAGCGTTTTGTCGGCATGCTTCCCGTATTGGGGGCAGGGGGTGCCGTTTGTGTGCTGATCATTCTTGAGCCGAATATGTCAGTGACGATGTGTACAGGTATGATCATGCTGGCAATGCTTTTTCTGAGCGGGGTAAAGATGCGTCATCTTCTGGTCATTTTGCTTCCGATTGCCGCCGCGGTGCCTGTTCTGATCATAATGGAACCGTACCGTCTGCAGAGGTTGTACGCATTTTTAGATCCGTGGAGTTCGCCGCAAGGGGAAGGGTATCAGCTGATCCAGTCGCTGTATGCATTGGGAAACGGCGGTTGGTTCGGGACGGGGTTGTTTCGATCGGTGCAGAAATACAGGTATCTGCCGTTTGCCGAATCGGATTTCATT
>QAKO01000122.1 GCA_003343765.1 Bacillota bacterium
GCAATCACTGCACCGATAACACCAAGCACAACCACCACTGCTGCCAAAACGATCGAGATTCCCAACACAAGTCCTTTGGAAGCACTCAAAGACTGTGCAACAGCTTCCTTTGCAGATTTATCCTTGAATTCTTCCGTACGGAAGTCACGGCGCATTCTGCCGAACACAACCATGTTCACGACCGCAGACAACAGCAATCCGAACACTGCCACTCCCGCGAGCGCCACGCCCGAGGGAATACGGAAGATCGATGTCAGCGCAAGCATGACCAGCACGTCATGCACTGCCGCGATCAGCGTTGCCACACCCATTCCCAAACGGAAACGTACCGCAACATACGCAAACAGAATCACTGCCACAACTGCCGCCGCCACTGCCGTGCGCCAGATATAATTATAATAAGGCGCATTTTCCAAGGTATGGAAAGAAACCGTAACGAGTTCGCTGCTGACGCCTTCTATGTTTTTCGCAACGATCGCGCTCTTGAGCGAAGCACAAAAAGCTGCGTTCGGCGTGCCGCTTACCACAAACTGCAGTACCGCGCCGCCTGTCTGACCTTCCAGAAGCGTATAATCCGTAATCTTATATTTGTTTCCGATCTCGCTTTTGCACAAGTTATACAATTCGTTCTGCACTGTTTCATCGTGCGACGAATATGCAAAATCCGATATCTCCACCGAAGTGAAATCCTTCTGCGTGGAATCGGCATTGAAACCGATAAACCCTACAATAAATGCGCCCGCAATGACGAGAGCAAGAGCAATCGCCATGCAAAGAAACAGGCCCTTTTTGGAAAGCAACTTACTCATCTTCCGTTTCCTCCCGTTTGAAATTGCAGAACGCTATTTTATTTTTCGGCTGCGCCAGGAACATATAGAAATAGAACCGCGTGACCGCCAACGTGCATGCCGCAGACAGAACCGTACCGAGCATGAAGATCAGAGCCATATACTGCGCCGATCCGAGTGCGATCAGATAAACGACAAGCGACGCTAAGAATAAAACAATGTGCGCGTCGATCGTCAGAGCCAAGCTCTTTTTGTATCCGGATTTGATTGCCGCTGTCAGCGTCTTGCCCGTATTGAATTCATCACGGATGTTCCGGAACGCATAATAGTTGAAACCACACATGACTGCCGCAGAAAGCACGATCGCAAGCAGCCCGGCTATATTCACGATGATACCCTCGATCAACGAAATGCAAAGGATCAATGCAAGAGCGTATGTCAGGAATCCGAATACGTGCGCAAGCCCCATACCTTTGTACCGCACCAGCGACACAACGATCATCGCCAGTATCGCAACCCCGATCACACAAGCCGCGATCAGTGCTACGTTTTCGCCCATCGTGGGACCATAAGAATAAATTTCGCCTACCGTCAGCGAACGGGTAAAGACTGCATCTTCATCCAAAACCGAATTGATCATGCAGGCTACCGTCTCCGCCGATTCGCGCGTCGAATACGATCCGCTGATATAGATCGCGTCCTGATCCATCTGCGAAGTAACGGATATACCGTTCGCAACAAGATCATTATCACCGACACGGATATACATCGTCGCACTCGAAGAACCCGAACTGTCCGAAGAGGAGGAATTGACCATCGCTCCCGTCATTTCACTGAACGCCGCTCTGCCCGCTTTCGTAAAGTTGATAACGATCGCATAGCCGCTGTCTCCGGAACCGACCACTCCCGCACTCTTGATGTTTTCGGAAGTACCCGCCATTTCATTTCCTGCATCGTCCGTGAACAGCAGACTTCCGCTATAGGAGAAGGAGGTAAACAGCGTCGAAACCGATTCCTGCTCCGAAACATCCGGTATATTTACTACGATCGTATAATCGTCCTGCAGCTTCACCGAATATTCCGTGAAATTCTTTCCTTCAAAACGGGACCGCACAGCTGCATACGCGCTGTCAAATTCCGCAAGAAAAGTTTCCGAAACTTCTTCCCCTTCCATGATCTCCTGCGAAAGATAAACTCCGCCATGCGCCACATATTCCTCGGAAGGATCCGAAATCTCATCTTCCGTACCTTTCAGCTCTTCGTACTGCGCTACTTTCCCCTCGTACTGTTCCGCCGATATCACCCCTTCCGGATAGTATACCACCGAATAACCGCCGCCCAGATCCGATCCCAGATCTACAATGCTCAGCAAAGATCTGAAATTATAAGGCGACTTAACCGGGAACGTCGGCGTTACGCTTATAAATAAAAGCCCCACCAGCACGATGGTAAACAGAATAATCAGTACCACCGATTTCTTCTTGCCCATTGCCTCCTCCTGCAACTAAAAAAGTGTTTTCTTCCCAAACAAACCAAACATTTGCCGCTGCGTCTTTCTCCGCGCAGAGGTTGTCCGATCAAAAGAAATATACTTAATAATTATAATAAAGTTCGGAAATTTAGTCAAGTGTAAATTGTTTATTTTTACGGATTTTTACCCGATTATCATAATTTCCGCCGTATACGCTTCACTTTTGCCCTTCGCCGTCCCGAACATACGCTTCCGCAAGCAAAAGATACTCTTTCGCATTCATCGCAATGCTCCTTTTATCCGCTTCCGTACTCTTGCGCAAAATACGGTAAGGATTCCCGACTACAACACTCTCGTCAGGGATCTCCTTCCCGCCCGGGATCAGCGTTCCCGCACCGATAATACAGTTTGCTCCGATTTTCGCCCCGTCCAGAACTATACTGCCCATACCCACGATCACATTGTCTCCGATCGTGCATCCATGCACAACGGCATTATGCCCTACCGTCACGTTTTCTCCCAATACCGCGGGATGATCATACCCCACATGGATCGTCGCATTGTCCTGCACGTTCGTATTCCGCCCGATCTTGACAGGCGCAATGTCGCCGCGTATGCACGCCCCGCACCAGATATTCGCCCCGTCGCAAAGCGTAACGTCACCCGATACATAGGCGCGGCTGTGCAAAAATACATTCTTGCCCTTTCGGATCTTAGACATTGTTTCTCCGTTTACGGACGAACTATCGTTCAGCCGTCTATCTTTTTCTTGCTCGCCAATATGTGCATTGCGTCTTCCACACGCTTTTTCATCATCTCACAGGTGATCTCGTAAGGCTTGTTGATATCTCCGTTAAAATGATAATTGTTGGCGCTGCATCCGCCGCTGCAAATAAATTTCGCAAAACACCCGTCGCACTTTTCACGCGTGAACAGACAGGAATTTTTAAACTTTCCGCGGATCTCCTCGTTCAGCTTCCCTTCGAATACGTTGCCCATTTTAAAATCCGCATCGCCCGCAAACTGATGACAAGGATAAATATCCCCGTTCGGAATCACCGAAAAATACTCGTTCCCCGCTCCGCACGCACTCACGCGCTTGGAAAGACAAGGCCCGCCTTCCAGATCGATGTTGAAATGGAAAAAATTAAATCCCTTTCCTTCCGCCCAACGCTCCAGATATTTGTCGCAAAGCACATCGTATTCCGCACATACCTTCGACAGATCGTCTTTCGTGATCGCAAGATCGGGTATGTCCGTAACCACCGGCTCCATCGAAATACTGTCAAATCCGCTGTCCGCAAGGAACAATACGTCCTTGGAAAAATCCAGATTCTTCGCCGTAAACGTGCCGCGCACATAATAATGCTTGTCCCCGCGGATCTTTACGAAATTCTTCAGATTGTCGATGACCAGATCGAAACTCCCTTTCCCGTTTGCCGTCTTGCGCACCGCATCGTGTACTTCCTTGCGCCCGTCTATGCTCAGCACCACGTTCTCCATCTCTTCGTTCAGAAATTCCGCCGCGTCGTCTTTGAGCAGCAGTCCGTTCGTCGTCAGCGTAAATAAAAACTTCTTTCCGAGCTTGGCTGCCTGTTCTTTCGCATAATAGACCGTCTGCTTCACGACATCAAAATTCATCAGCGGCTCGCCTCCGAAAAAGTCCGTTTCCAGAATTTTTCGGTTACCCGAATTTTCGATCAGAAAATCGATCGCCGCTTTCGCCGTTTCCAGACTCATGAACTCGCGCTTTGCATGGTATGCGCCTTCGTCCGCAAAACAATATTTACAACGTAAGTTGCAGTCGTGGCAAATGTGCAGGCAAAGCGCCTTCACTTCATTGCTCTTGACCGGGCCTGCCTTTACCTCTTCCTTAAAAAGCAAACCTTCCTTTTCCAGCTGCGCAAAATCTTCTTCATACTCGCGGCGCTCCTCGGGCGTGATCCCCGACGTATCTACCTTTTCGCCGAGCTTCTCCCGAAGAAGCAACGCTCCCTTTTCATCGCATTCGTGCAGCGACGAACTGCCCATATCGAATATGTAATGCTTGTCTTTATATGAAAATACGTGAACCATATCTACTCCGTAAACGGTACGCCTGCCGCGTACCGCTCCTACTGCATTTCGCAAAAAAACCAAAATTTAAGGAGCAGGTTGCCTGCTCCTTAAACGATGATTGCGTTCAGTTATTCTTTTCGGGATTGTTCTCTCTCGAAATTCTTTCGCAGGACTGGTTGCCAACCGTGCAGCTGGTTTTGCAAGCAGACTGGCATGTGCTTCTGCATTCACCGCATCCCGTTACTTTCCGTTCTGCCGGACGTGCGATCGTCTTAATCTTATTCATAACAATCTCCTCTGTATTATTTATTTTTATTTTACTTTTCTATTATAGTATACAGACGGAAAAATTGCAAGCGTTTTTTTATAATTCTGCGCCGCGGAAAGGATTTTTCCCCGATCGTCTCTTATTTTCCGCGCAGCAATACCGCCAGCACCCCGCCGATCGCTCCCGCAACAGCTCCGAAAACCAGATCCAGCACGTTTCCCCAGCCGAAAGAAATAGACCCCGCAACCGCCGAAAACAGAAAATAAGTGACCAGCGACGTTCCCAGCCCCGACAAGACACCGCTCAAAAGCGGCTTTTCGCACGCAAGACAAAATATACAGCCCAGAGCAATGCATACCAGCTTAATGACCTGATTTACCGGCATGATGACGGATGATCCCCAGGAAAACATCTTGATCAGCAATGCAAACAAAAGAACCGCCGCCAACGTGAACAGCGCCGATACGCATATACTTTTCCCGATCCGCGCCGCCGCCCGGCCTTTCTCACTCTGCATAATAAAACACCTCCGCACAGCTTTTATTTTATAGCTATGCGGAGGATATCCGTTCTATTCCATTTTCGGGAAATTACTTGTCCTGCGTTTCGTCTTTCTTTTCTTCAGGAGCTTCTTCCGTTTTCTCTTCAACGGCAGGCGCTTCCTCTTTCTTCTCTTCCGCAGGCGCCGCCGCAGGTTCGGGTTTTGCATCCGTCTGATAGATCGCCTGCTTGTCAAACTTCATGTAGCTGTAATTGCCTTCGCTGTCGCCCGTTTTCAGAACAAACGTGCCTTCTTCGTCGTTGATCTCCACCACTTCGCCGACAATGCCGCCGATCGTCTTTACCTTGCTGCCCGGTTTGATCGCGTTGATCGTTTCATTGAAAGCCTTCTGCTTCTTTTTCTGGGAAATGAAAGACCATACAAAAAATGCCACCAGCACCACAATTATGACGATGATCCACAAATAATCCATAAACGAAGATGTGTTTTGCGTTTCACCTTCCAAAAGATTCATCCACATTTGAAATTTCTCCTTCTTTGAATTCAATTCCTTTTTCTATAATAGCGGTTTTGCAAAATTTTGGCAACTGTTTTTCCGCCTTTTTTTATGAAATCTTACCCGCCTTGCCAACTTTTCGCCGTTTCGACACAATCCGACCTTTTATACCTTTCCGTACTTTTCATAAAACGCCGTACGGAATTCCTGCAGCGTCCCGTCCAGGATCGCCTGACGCAATCCGCGCATGAGTTTATTCAAAAATGTAATGTTGTGCATGGACAAAAGCATGGACGAAAGCATCTCCCCCGCATTCACCAGATGCCGCAGGTACGCTTTCGTATAATTCCGACAGCAGTAACAGTCGCATTCTTCGTCGAGCGGCGTGAAATCTTCTTTGTACACGGCGTTGCGCACCACCACTTTCCCTTTGCTCGTCAGAGCCGTACCGTTGCGGGCTATACGCGTTGCAAGTACGCAGTCAAACATATCGATGCCGCGCATCACTCCCTCGATTAGGCAATCGGGGCTTCCCACCCCCATCAGATACCGCGGAACGTCCGTCGGAAGCACCGGCTGGATCGCATCCAGCATTTCGTACATCAACGGCTTCGGTTCTCCCACCGAAAGACCGCCGATCCCGATCCCGTATTTTGCAAACGGTTTCGCTTCTTCCACGCTTTTCAGACGCAGATCTTTGAAAAAATTGCCCTGTACGATCGGAAAAAGCGCCTGATTTTCGTTGGAATGCGCCTTTGCACACCTTTCCAGCCACCGCACCGTCCGATCCAGCGCTCGCTGTGCGTATTTGTAATCGACACCGTATTCGCTGCATTCGTCAAACTGCATGATGATGTCCGCACCCAGCGCATTCTCGATCTCCATCACCTTTTCCGGCGTGAAAAAATGCTTGCTCCCGTCGATATGCGAATTGAACCAGACCCCTTCGTCCTTGATATTGTTCAGTTTCGCCAAAGAAAAGACCTGAAATCCGCCGCTGTCCGTCAGGATCGGGCGATCCCAGTTCATAAATTTATGCAATCCGCCCGCTTTTTTTACCAGCTCGTGTCCCGGCCGCATATACAGATGGTATGTGTTGGCAAGGATGATCTGCGATCCCGCTTCTTTCAGATCGCGCGGAAGCATGCCCTTTACCGTCGCCTGCGTGCCGACCGACATATAAACCGGCGTTTCTATATCCCCGTGCGGCGTATGAAAAATACCTGCACGTGCTCCCGTTTCCGGGTCTGTTTTTACTACTTCAAACGAAAATTTCTCTGCCAAAATCTAACCACCTTTTTATAAAACTCACGTCATCCTTTTTGCTTTTCTCGCGGCAATGATCCGATCGACCCGCTCGTCCTTGCAGATCGCACACAATTCATCCCAATGCATTCTCCCTATACGCCGATCCGCCGCCTTCAAAAGAGGAATCAATCCCCATTGATCCTGCAAAAACACACTGCAAAACAATTTCTCCTGCGGCGTTTCCAGATATTCCCGGAGCAGACAGCTGATGGATGATACATCCGTTTCATACGGGTAAACATTCCCCTGGCTTTCCAAAAGAGATAGAAATTGTTTTGGATAATCAAATAAAATTTCCTTTCCCAAGGTGATCCAATAACGGGGAATATTCGTATTGCCGCGGTTGCTGTCCATCCGATAAACCGAACAATGGATCTGAAAATCAATTTTATTATCCAAGACCGCATACAACTGTTTCTGCAGTTTTGACCACCTTTTCACCTTTCCCCCTCCGCAATTGTCTATTTTATAAACATCGCGTCGCCGAAGCTGAAAAACCGATATTTTTTCTCCACCGCTTCTTTGTACACGGCAAGACACTGCTCCCTGCCCATTAAAGCCGAAACCAGCATGATCAGCGTGCTTTCGGGAAGATGAAAATTCGTGATCAAGGCGTCCACGCACTTGAATTTGTACGGCGGATAGATAAAAATCGACGTGTCGCCGCTGCACGCGCGCAAAAAACCGTTCTCGTCCGCCACCGTTTCCAGCGTACGCACCGAGGTCGTTCCGACGGCGATCACGCGCCTGCCTTCACGCTTTGCGGCATTCACGATGTCCGCCGCCTCCTGCGATACGCAATAATACTCCGAATGCATGACATGGTGCGTCAGATCCTCTTCTTTCACAGGACGGAACGTCCCCAGCCCCACATGAAGCAGAACTTCCGCTACCTGTACGCCCATATCCCTGATTTCCTGCAAAAGCTCCTTCGTAAAATGAAGCCCTGCCGTCGGCGCGGCGGCGGAACCGTCTGTCTTGCAATACACCGTCTGATACCTGTTCTGGTCTTTGAGTTTTTCATGGATATACGGCGGCAACGGCATACTGCCTACGCGCGAAAGAATGTCTTCAAACACGCCGTCAAAATGAAATTCCACAATGCGTTCGCCCGTTTCCGTGCGGTCTTTCACCGTCAGCGACAGCTCTTGCGAAACGACAAGCTCCGTCCCCACCTTCGCCTTTTTTCCCGGCTTGACCAGCACTTCCCAATCGGTCAGATTCTGCCGTTTCAACAGCAAAACCTCTACACGTCCTCCGTTTTTCGTGTACGCAAACATACGCGCAGGCAAAACTTTCGTATTGTTGATGACGAGTACGTCGCCCGCTTTCAGATATTCTTTGATATCCCGAAAAATTCGATCTTGCGTTTTCCCTGTCGCGCGGTCATATACAAGCAGTCTGGAAGAATCGCGCGGCTCCGCAGGAGTCTGCGCGATCAGTTCTTCCGGTAAATCATAATAATAATCCGATTTTAACAACATTTTTTCAGCCTCTATTCCTCGTCAAACATGGAGATCTGCGCTTTTTGCTTTTCACTCATCTTTACGCCCATATGCGCATACCCGCCTTTCAGACATACCCTGCCCCGCGGTGTACGGGCAATGAACCCCAACTGCATCAGATACGGTTCATATACGTCCTCAATGGTGTTCGCATCCTCGTTGATCGTCGCAGCCAACGTCTCCAATCCCGCAGGCCCGCCGTTGAATTTTTCGATCAATGCACGCAAAAGCCCGCGATCGGTATCGTCCAGTCCCAAATCGTCGATGTCCATCTTCTTCAAAGCATACTTCGCGTCTTCAAGATTGACGATCCCGTTCCCTTTGACCGCCGAAAAATCGCGCACACGCTTTAACAGTCTGTTCGCGATACGGGGCGTACCGCGCGAGCGGCGTGCAATTTCGTTCGCCGCATCCGGTTCAATCTCGATACCGAGCATCTTTGCGGAACGCGTTACGATCTGCGCCAGTTCCGCGGGCGTGTACATTTCCAGACGGCACAAAACGCCGAAACGGTCGCGCAGCGGCGATGCCAGCATCCCCGCTTTTGTCGTTGCCCCGATCAGCGTGAATTTTTTAAGGGAAAAACGAATATTCCGCGCCGCAGGCCCCTTTCCGACAATAATATCCAGCGCATAGTCTTCCATCGCAGAATACAGTATTTCTTCCACCGAACGGTTCAGACGGTGAATTTCGTCAATAAAGAGTACATCCCCTTCGTTCAGGTTGGTCAAGATCGCCGCCAGATCGCCGCTCCGCTCGATCGCCGGGCCGCTCGTAAGTTTGATCTGCACCCCCAATTCCGCCGCGATGATATGCGCCAGCGTCGTCTTTCCGAGTCCCGGAGGCCCGTACAACAACACATGATCCAACGCTTCCCCGCGCATTTTTGCCGACGATATATAGACGGACAGGTTCTCTTTGACTTTGCTCTGTCCTACATAATCTGCCATCGTTTTGGGACGGAGGGCATTTTCTTCCAGATCGTATTCCCCTTTCGTACTCATGACGAGCCGCTCGTCAAAGCCGTTTTCAAAATCTTCTTCAAATCCCATTTGCTGCGCCCTCCTTTTTCCCTATTTTCAGCTGTACGTTACATACTTTTCAATGCAGTCATGATGATATCTTCCAGGCTTTCGGCACCCTTTTCCACCGCGCCTTTGACCGCCTTCGCACTTTCCGCACGGGTATATCCCAGTGACATCAGTCCCACAATCGCGTCTTCTTCCTTGTCCGACATCTTTTCGACTGCCTGCGCGGGTATCTTGCCGCCTTCGGAAGATTTCAGCTCACCTGCCGTCACTTTTTCGCGCAATTCCAGAATGATGCGCTCCGCCGTCTTTTTACCCAGTCCTTTTACAGAAGAGAGCATCTTGACATTCGACGTCGCGATCGCCACCGCTATGTCATTGATGTTCATTGCCGATAAAATGCCGATCCCCATCTTCGGGCCGACGCCCGACACCGTGATCAGCTTTAAAAACATATTCTTTTCTTCCGTCGATACAAACCCGAACAGCGAGATCCCGTCTTCGCGCACCTGCATATATGTGTACGCTTCGCCCTGCTTGTCCGTAACAAGTTTGGCAAACAAAGCGCCCGAGCATAGGATTTCATAGCCGATCCCGCCGTTTTCCAAAAGCACTGTGCCTGCATCCGAATAAATTACTTTGCCTTTGATATATCCGATCATGTTCTTCCGCCTTCCGCCGCAAACGGCGTTTCTTTGTCATTTTTAAATGGAGTACAGCCCCGACAGTCTTGAAGTAAACGAGTGACAAAGCGCCACCGCCAGAGCATCCGCCGCATCGTCGGGACGCGGGATCCCTTTCAAGCGCAAAAGATTCGCCGTAACGATCTGGATCTGACGTTTTTCCGCTTTCCCGTAACCCGTCAGAGCCTGTTTGATCTGCATCGGTGTGTACTCAAACAGCCTCCCGCAACGCTTGACACACGTTAAAAGCGCCACGCCGCGCGCGTGCGCCACCGCCATGCCCGTCGTAATGTTCTTGGAGAAAAACAGCTCCTCTACCGCCACTTCGTCCGGACAGCATTTATCCAGAAGTTTATTCAACCCTTCTTCCAGGATCGCCAGACGCGTCGGCAGCCGCTCTTCTTTCGGAGTCAGCACAACGCCGTAATCTCGCGCGGCTACATTGCCCCGCGCATCCTTTTCCAAGACCCCGTACCCCAATGTGGCAAGCCCGGGATCGATTCCCAAAATAATCAATTTTCTGTCTCTTTTTCGTAAAATAACTTGAATTTTTCCGCAAAATATATTAGAATAAGAATAAGCGGAGGTTTATTCTTTCATAAACTCCGCACTGCGGCAATACTTTACTTCATTATTTTAAAGTTTTCGCAGAAATAAGTCAATCGAAATGGGCTTAAAAAAGTTACGGAGAGTTAAATTATGAAATTGTGGGAAGGACGTTTTACACAGCCGAGCGCAAAGAGCGCCGATGATTTCAACCAGTCGCTTTCTTTCGACTACAAATTGTATTGGCATGATATCCTGGCAAGCATCGCGCACGTCAAGATGCTTGGAGAAACGCAGATCATCCCCAAAGAAAGCGCAGACAAGATCAGCGACACTCTCGTAAACATTCTCGCCGATATCGAAAAAGGCAGCCTGCCGCTCGAAGGCGCGGAAGACATTCACACTTTCGTCGAACAGGAACTCACAAAGCGCATCGGCGCGACCGGCAAAATGCTGCATACCGCGCGTTCGCGCAACGACCAGGTTGCTACCGACCTTCGCCTGTATGTCAAAGACAGCATCGTCAACGTCTGCGGACATCTCAAAGCACTGGTCAATACACTCTTGAACATCGCCAACAATAACGTTCAGTATATTATGCCCGGTTACACGCATATGCGCAGGGCTCAGCCGATTTCCGTCGCTCAGTACATCAACGCTTACAGCGAAATGTTCCTGCGCGACATCGAACGCTTCACCGACTGCTATAAACGCACCGACGTGATGCCGCTCGGAAGCTGTGCGATGGCCGGCACCGATTTTCCGATCGACCGCAGAATGACTGCAAGCCTGCTTTCTTTCTCGGAAATCTCTCAGAACTCCATCGACGCCGTTTCCGACCGCGATTTTGTCGCTGAATACATTTTCTGCTGCTCCACGGTCATGGCGCATCTTTCCAGGTTCTCCGAAGATATTATTTACTATTCTTCCGAAGAATTCGGTTTTATCGATATCTCGGACAAATATTCCACCGGATCTTCCATCATGCCGCAGAAAAAGAACCCCGATATCCCTGAACTCGTACGCGGCAAAACGGGCAGAGTTTACGGAGATCTCACGGCGATCCTTACCGTCATCAAGGGCATTCCCCTTTCTTATAACAAAGATCTGCAGGAAGACAAGGAAGTCCTTTTCGACGCCGAATCGACCGTTCTCGGATGTCTCGGCATATTCAACGAACTGTTGCAGAACATTTCCTTCGATACCCGCAAAATGCGCAACGCGGCGTCCGGCGGCTTCTCCACGGCTACCGACATTGCCGATTATCTCGTTCAGAAAGGTATGCCGTTCCGCGACGCTCACGCCGTTACGGGTCAGATCGTCCGCTACTGCATCGAAAACAACAAGACGTTGGACAAACTCGACCTGTTCGTGTACCAGCAGTTCTCCACTCTCTTTGACGAAGAAATTTTGCAGCGCGTCCGCGTGAGCAAGTCTGTGGAAGCAAGAAAAGTGATCGGCGGAAGCGCAAGAAGTGTCGTGCGCGAAAATATCCGCTCCATTACAAAACGTCTCAACAGAATGTTCAAAGAATAATTTTGAAGAATCTTTAAATCAGAAAATTTTTATCCGCAGAAACGGTAATTTCCGTTTCTGCGGATTTTTCATTGTACACAAGCCTGTCCGAAAATCAGAACGATCCGAAAAATTTTACAAAATGTAAAACACCCTGCCCGCAAAAATTCCCCGAAACCGAAAACGGCCGACCTGTTTACAGACCTTTCAAAAGTTTACCTTGTCTAAAATTTTAAAATTTGCAGAGCTTTGTCAAAAGCACTCCGTTTTTCACCGAAATGCTTGAAATTTTCACCCAACAGCCGACCGCCGCCCGACGCAAAATTGCGTCGGGCGGCGGTCGGCATTTCAAATTACTTATTGAACATGACTTTTTCGCTCTTAAACATTTTTGTAAGAATGAAAACCAAAAGAACTATATACACGGCATTGCTGACGAGTGTCACCAGAAGGCTAAGCGGAGAAAACTGCATGGAAAAAATCTGGGACATAACCTGAACACAATTATAGATCGGGATGAAATACACGGGCAGAACATTGACGACACCGAACATCATCGACGATAAGCCTAAAACCATGACCAGGATCATGACGGGAACGGCAAAGGTTGTTGCTTCTTTCACGCTTTTTGCAAAAGCAGATAAGATGGAAATGAGTGAGACGATCAAAAGCACTGCCGAAAGCATGACCGCAAACAGCGCAATATACGAACCTGCCGAATACGCCGCAAACATATCACCGATACTTCCGCCCATCAGTTTCGGCATGGATAAAAACGTACCGATAAACGAACCGATCGCCGAAAGCGCCGACAATACCGATAATGCCGCAATCTTGCCTACCACAAGCTCACTTCTCTTAATAGGCGTAACCAATAAAGTTGCGATCGTACCGCGTTCTTTTTCTCCAGCAATCGATTCGGGTGCGATTCCCATGCAGGCACTGTACAAAAAAGTCAGAATCAGGAAAGGAAGCAGCATCGAATAGTAAGATGCCGTTGTTTCCTGCGCCGTCGAAACATCCCCGCTCTGCGCATAGTTGACATTATACAAGCCTGTCATCGAATCTTCCGCTTCGTCAAAGAGCGCCGTCACCAAACTGTATGCCGAAAGCGATTGCGTATCCGCCGAATTGTAGCGAACAACAATATTGGGACGCTCCTCCGTCGGTTTGCCCACCGACAGATTTGCATCAAAATTTTCGGGGAACACGATCAGGATCTGAAAATCCCCCGCTTTCAGCTGCGCCGTCAGTCTATCGATCGATTCCTGTGAATTATCTTCCACATATTCGAAAATAAGCCCCGACTCACTGCCGTTCTCTTCCGATGCCTGCTCAAAAACAGGCGTAAAAAATTCGGAAGGATTCACAACCTGCACACGCGAAACTTTATCCCCCTCATAAAAT
This sequence comes from Bacillota bacterium, assembly GCA_003343765.1. Lineage (GTDB taxonomy): Bacteria > Bacillota > Clostridia > Christensenellales > Borkfalkiaceae > Borkfalkia. The sequence continues at coordinate 13,576 of QAKO01000122.1, forward strand.
ACTGAACCGAGCAGCGAATACAGTACAAAAATCAGAAGCCCCGGCAAAATCAGAGTACCGATCACAAGCCGCTTGTCTTTGAAAAAACGCGCAAACTCCTTGCGGACGATCGTAAGTATGTTTTTCATTCTTCCTTCGCCGTCTCCTTGTATATTTCAAAAAACGCGTCTTCCAGCGTCTTTTCGCCGCGGATCTCATCCAGCGTCCCTTCTTTTACCATCTTCCCGCCGATGATGATCCCGACACGATCGCACAGTTTTTCCACCAGCGAAAAAATATGCGTAGATATAACGATGCTTTTTCCCTGCCCTTTCAATTCTGCAAGAAAATCCGTCACCACCCTCGCCGTCAACACATCCAATCCGTTTGTGGGTTCGTCGAACACGATCACATCCGGATCATGTATAATCGAGATCACAAGCGATACTTTTTGCTTCATGCCTGTGGACAAATCCCCTACTTTTACTTCCGCAAAACGGTCGATCCCGAATTTTTCAAACAATTCCCGACGTCTTTTCTGTATAACGTCATCCGATAATCCGTGCAATCTTCCGAAAAACATGAATAAATACGCCGGTGTGAAAAAATCTTCCAGCTTCAGTTCGCTGGTCAGAAATCCGATCGACGCGCGGACTTTTTCCGCCTCGCGCAAAACCTCGTGTCCCGCGACATACGCCTCCCCGGAATCCGCCTTGATCAACGTTGCCAAAATTCGAAGCATCGTCGTTTTTCCCGCGCCGTTCGGCCCTAACAAACCATAGATCTGCCCTTCATATGCCGTAAACGACAAGCCGTCCAACGCGACCTTTTTGTTGCTGCGGGTCTTTTCGATCGCCATCTGGCGCCTGGAGAGTGTAAACGTCTTCCGTACATCCTGCGCCCGGATCATTTCCTGCATAAACCGCTCCTTCCCTTAATTTTTTCGCATTTATTATAAAATATTCCGCCCGTGCTGTCAATCTTTTCTTTATGGTCTCCCGACATTGAAACCGACATTTTGCAGAATGCTTGACGCATACCGAAAGTTATAGTATAATGATTCAGCATATTAAAATGAAGGAGTTTAAAGATGCTGGAAATTAAAAACCTGACAAAGGTTTACAAGACAAAAGGCGGTGCTCCCGTATATGCCCTGGACGGAGTTTCCATTACTTTTGAAGAAAAGGGAATGGTCTTTCTTCTCGGCAAATCCGGAAGCGGTAAGTCCACCCTGCTGAATCTTTGCGGCGGACTCGATTCCCCCGATTCCGGCGAAATCATCATCAAAGGAAGAAGCAGCAAAGATTTTTCGCAATCGGATTTCGACAGTTATCGCAATACGTTTATCGGATTTGTGTTCCAGGAATACAACATTCTCAATGAATTTTCCGTGGAAGACAACATTGCGCTGGCACTGGAACTGCAAGGCAAAAACAAGGACAAGGCGCGTGTACAGGAAATTTTAAAACAGGTCGAACTGGAAAATTTTGCAAAACGGAAACCCAATACTCTTTCCGGCGGACAAAAACAGCGCGTAGCCATTGCCCGCGCTCTCGTGAAAAATCCCGAAATCATCATGGCGGACGAACCGACGGGCGCGCTCGATTCCAATACCGGCAAACAGGTATTCGACACCCTGAAAAAATTATCGGCGGACAAACTTGTCATCGTCGTTTCCCACGACCGCGAATTTGCCGAAATTTACGGCGACCGCATCATCGAACTCAAAGACGGTAAAATCATCTCCGACGTTACGAAAACGCAGATCGCTGCCAAACAAACCAGCGACAATCTCTCTTTCATCGGCGACGATACCATTTCCGTCAAAGACGGGGCCGCTCTTTCCGATTCCGATCTGAAGCGAATCCGTGAATTTCTGGCTTCGGCACACGGAAACGTACTTTTATCCTGCGGCAAAAAAGAGATCGACGACTTCAAAAAAGCTGCACGTATCGATGAAAACAATGCACGCGAAGCCTTCCGCGACACGCGCGACGATGACATCGAAAAGCGTTCTTACACGCGCGAAGACAGCAGGTTCATCCGCTCAAAGCTGCCTTCCCGCCACGCAGTACGCATCGGGGCAAGCAGCATGAAAGTCAAGCCTTTCCGACTCTTCTTCACCATTCTGCTCTCGTTTATTGCTTTTACCATGTTCGGATTGTTCTCCACTCTCACTTTTTACGATGCCAAAAGCGTTCACGCCGAAACCCTTATGCAGTCCGGCTATTCCTATTTAAATCTTGCAAAATACTATCGCTATACGCGGATCCAATACCAGGACGGAGAAGAAACCTGGCGCAACGAATATTCCGAGACGATCCGCTTTACTCCGGACGACGTGTCCAAATTTAAAACATCCTACGGCGATGCCGTCGGCGTTTTCAGCATGAACAACCGCGATTTGCAGATTCAGAATGCCGCTTACAACGAACAATCCAAATATTACTCCGCTACTTTAAAATATTTCGCGGAAGTAAACGGCGAAACAAGTATGTTCGAACTGCTGACCGACACAGACCTTTCTTCTCTCGGCGAAGATGATATCGTCATCTCTACATACCTGTTCGATTCTCTCGCTTTTTACGGACTCAAAGACGCAACGACAGCGTCAAATATCACTCTTACGAATTATCAGGATGCCGTCGGAAAAGTGATCAATTTGCCCGACAATATGTCATTCACTATAAAGGGAGTTTTCCGCAGCGACCTTCCTGCAAAATATGATTCTCTCAAAGATAAGAATACTGATGACAGAGATCTGGCCTATTCTCTGAGCAATGAACTGCAATCCGGCCCCTACTTTATGGCTCTTGTATCCGAAGCCTTCCGTGAAAAATACAATTCTCTCACACAATCCAATGATCAGCTTTATAACCTTTTTACGGACTTCAATGAGTTCCAGGTCGCAAACGTAACCGACGATACATACTATCCCGACGAACAAGTTAATTATTTATACCTCTTTGCCCCTTTTACGCAAGAGAATCAGGCCGTTTTACAAACTGTCTACCTGTATGATTCCGCAAAAACGCAGCTCGCCGACGATGACATCGTCATTTCTTTAAGCATGATCCAGGATATGATCCGAAATTCCCCCGCGCTGCAGGATATTTACACAACGATCCGAGATGAAAATTACGACAGAATTTGGCAGGAACTTGAACAGTCACTGTATGAACAGTACTATAATTTCTATTACAACGAAATTATTTCCCAAAACCCGGATATGCCGATTGAAGAAGCCGAAAAGACAGCCGATGAATATGCTAAAAATGAGCTTTCAAACATTCTCAGTTGGGAAGTAGATCAGGCGATCCAGAAATTATACGAGGAAGAAACCTCTGCTTTTTACAGCGCACTCGAAATACTCTGTTACGGCAGATTCTTTGATCCGGAAACCAATAAAGATACTACGGCAACTCAACAGCAATTACAGGAAGCACTGAATACGTTTATCTCTTTTATGGATACTTACAACCTGAAATTGCCGAATCTGAAACTTACTTCGTCTAAAACCCAAATACCCTATAAGACTTTCAAAATTGCGGGTTTTGTCTACGGCTCAATTTCAAGCCAGGTCTCTCAGAATGCTCTCGTTTCCCAAGCTACTTTTGACGAAATGTACGAACAGTACTCCTATGACGCGGAAACCGGCTATTCTCAGGTCACCATTACCAATTACAAACCACTGCAAAACGAATATTACGATAACATTTTACTTTCTTTCCCCGATCGCGGAATTCTGAATAAATTGATCGAAGAAAGCGAAATTCCCGACGAAAACGATACGTTCTATGCTCTCAATACGGCTGCTTCCGTAGCTCTGCTGAGTGTAAATGCCATCATACAAAGCATGGAACAGATATTTTTGTGGATCGGCGTCGTGATGGCAATCTTTTCCATGCTGCTCTTGTTTAACTTCATTTCCGTTTCCATTTCCTATAAGAAAAAAGAGATCGGAATCCTGCGCGCCGTCGGGGCTCGCAGTACGGACGTTTTCAAGATTTTCTTCTCCGAATCAGCCATCATTTCAAGCATCTGCTTTGTGCTTGCCGTCATCGCCAGCTTCATTCTCTGCAATGTCCTGAATGAAGTGATCACTTCCGCCCTGTCGGCGGCTCTGCTGGTGCTTGGGCCGTATTCCTTGCTCCTCATGCTCGGAATCGCCGTCGTCACTTCCTTTATCGCGACCTTCCTGCC
>QAKO01000086.1 GCA_003343765.1 Bacillota bacterium
TTGTTTTTGAACGACCTGTAAAAATACGAAAGCGAATTAAAACCGCAGTTCATTGCTATACTTTTAAAAGGCATATCCGTGGTCTTGACAAAATTCAGCGCCTTATCCAAACGATAGTTTAAAATGTATTCCGTCGGCGACATTCCAGTATTTTTCTGAAATAATTTAAAAATACTTGTTCGGTGAAAACCGAACCGCTTCGAAAGGCTTTCTACCGTGAGCGGACTGTCATAATGAAACGCAATATACTCCACGATCTCTTTCCAGGAATCCATATTCATGCGCACCACACTTGGTATGGATGAATCGCGCCTGCTGATCAGCGAAAGGATCAGATACAGATACCCCAGACTGCGGATATATTCTTTTTCGTCCATTTCCGGCCGCTCGCAATCTATCGTCTTCCGGAAATAATCTTTGAGCACTTCAAATTCGTTTTCGTTGCAGCTGAAAACAAAATTGTTGTTCACATAAAATCCCAGATGTTCCATCAACTGTAACGTTGCCGTGCCTCGGAATCCGATCCAGAAATATTCGTACGGATCCGATTCTTCCGCGTGAATATATGTATCTTCATCGGGGATCACCAAAAAACAATCCCCTTTTTTTAACGGTATGACTTTCCCGCGGACTTCATAATATCCCCTGCCGGATACTACAAAATGCAACAGATAACAATCTCTTTTGACCGGCCCGAACGAATGATCTTTTTCACATTTTTCGTAACCGATCTGATAGATCGCCAGATCGTAATAGTTTTTCGGCCGACACTGAAAAATTTTGTAATTTGACATTCCTGAACTTTCCTTTCATTTTTGCCTTCTTGCTTATTTTACTATATTTGGGTTGAAATTTCAATGTCTGCACGTTTCATAGTAATGCACTATCGTTGTATTATAATGCTCCGCCACGCGAAGCGTCTGCACGGCGGAGCGTTTAAAAAACAATTTAATAAAAAATTGCGTAAAGTATCAGATCCTGCTCGGCAACGATCTGCGTAACGCGGTTTCCTTCCGCATCGTACCAGCCGCCGAAAGTTTTGCCGTTGAAGGAGGACAAGTCCGAAAGCGTCAGTGTCTCGCCCTCTGTCAGAACACTCTTGTTTTGCGTGTCATTTTGTGCGCCGCCCGTTACATACACGATACTGACTATTTTTTTCCATTTTGCTTCGATGGCAACACCCGTACCTTCGTAAGAAGCGGGATCATCCGTGCGCTCACCGTTGACATACCAGCCGTCAAACACATAACCGTCTCTGACCGGACGCAGAGGATCGGAATAGATCGTACCGCCGTTGAGGACATATCCGTCCTCGCCGAGTTCCTGTGCACTGTATGAACCGGAAAACGCAATGCTCTTGATTGCTACATCTGTCCATGTCGAACCGAAATACTGCAGTTTAACGACGGCAGAACTGTACCCTTCCACCGGCAAAGCATATTGGAACGAAACATCGGTACCTGCATAATCGGCATTGTCATAAGTGACAAGCGTTTCAAAGTTTTTTCCGCCGTCATAACTGATCAGAATACGCAAAGCAAGTTCGGAATCCTTTTCTTTGAACCCGAAAGTCTGCGCTTGAGAATACGTTATTCCGTCATAAACACGTTCCTCAAAGGAATATGTCCTGGATATTTTCGTTATGTCCATCACACAAGTCACATTCAGGCTTTGAAGAGTTGCTCCCGCAGGTGCGTCAAAGCAATAAGCAACATATGCTTTTCCGCCCTGATAATTGGATGAACCCGTACCGAGTACAGAATTGATCAGATAAGCATCCAAGCTGTCCAGCATCCCGTCAGACCAGTCAGCTTGGGTTGCCGTTGCACTGTTGAATCCGACAGTAAACGATTCGCCTCCGCCCGCTAAAACAGTCTGTACCGTTTCCGCTTCAAAATCGACGGACGTAAGGCAGAAATCCGTACCCGTTACATATACGCGCAGCCACAGTTCCTTTGCGCCTTTGACATATCTGTCCAAAATAAATACTTCTCCGCTCCGTCCAGTACTGTTATCCTGGTACAGAGCAGTCTGCCAGTTTTCGCCGTCCGTCGAAAGATCGATCTGGAATGCCGCATATCCGCTTGACGGAAATTTGCAGAACGGCAGCACTGTAAGCCCCTTATAACGCTGCGAATCTCCGGCCGAAAGTTTGTACGTTACATACCCCGTACCGTTCGTCGCAGAAAGTCCTTTCTTTGAAACGATGCCGGCGTTCTTATACGCATATACGTTTTGCAGCCATCTTTCGTTCGAAGGACTGTACACCACATAATTGTCATAAATGTTCGTTCCTTCTTTCTCGTTTCCCACAACCGTTTCACCCTCCGATGAAACCGAGAGCCGATCAATATTGAGATCGAAGGTGAACTGATTTTCCTCCATGAAATACATACCCGCATTTTCGCCCAAATTAAGCTCCGCGGCGTATTCTTCCACAGCAGGTGCATAATAAGCGCAATCTACGGTGCCGTCCGCACGGAATATCATTTGTGCAAATACGCCTGCCCCGCCGAATTCTTCACCCTGCGTGTTGATCATGAACTGGTAGACGGGATTCCCGTTTACGCCGTAATCTACTTTGCGAACGATCCCGCCGTCGTACCACGAATGTCCGCATACGACCATCATAATATTTTCGTGCTGCGAAATGAAATTATTCCATAAATAATCGCTGCGCGGTTCCAACGTTCCGTCCACGTTAAAATATGCGTGCGTATTGACAATGATCTTGCAGTCGCTGTTTTGTGCCGCAATTTCATTCGCCCATGCGATCATTTCATCATTCGGATATATTCCCATACAGAGCACCATGTATTTCTGTCCGTTGCCTTCGAAATAATAGTATGCCTGCTCGATATCCTCATACTGCGCTCCGCCGAAATAATGCGTGTCGTCCACGACGCCGTCTTCTCCTACGGCATATTTTTCAAAGCGGGAAAGCGGAAATGCTTCGTTAAATGTCTTGTTGATGCGATAGCTGAATGCCATATCTTCGTAATCGTGATTGCCCATCGTCAAAGCCACGGGGATCTGCGCATCTTCCAGCTTCTTCACCTGATTACTGACAAATTCGCGCTGCTGCCACCAATATTTGTTTTCGGGATCGTCTCCGCGATTGCTGCCGTACGGGTCTTCCGAATCATACCCGCCGATCATAGACGCAAAATCCACAACGTCAAAAATATCGCCTACATTGATGACCATTTTCAGATTCATATCCTGCTTATTCTCCGCAAGATAATCGTACGTCGATTCAAGATACTTTTTCCACGAAGATTCAACGATCTGCTGATCGCCGATCACCGCAACGGAGAAATCCCCCGCGCTTTCATCCACTTCCGTGTTCAAATAAGACGGTTTTTTGATCCACCTTCCGCTCAGCTGATCCGCTTCCGCCCCGGAAAAATAACCGTTTGTCAAAAGTCCCATCACAATTGCCGCCGAAAAAATGAAAAACACGATCGCCAAAAGCAAAGATTTTGTTTTTGTTTTCATCGCTCCTCCTTATGCGCTCCTTTTTTGCGCAACAAAACGGACACAGCCGCACCAACAGCTATCCATGCAACCGCAACAGACGCAACACCGATACTGCCTCCGCAGCCGCCCTTAGGGTTTGCCGTTTCCGCATTTTCTGTCCATTTTGCATATACAGTAATCGGCCCTTGCGTTCCGACTGCTATTTCACTGATCGCCTCGGTAAAATCAGGATCGGCATACCAACCGTCAAATTTATATCCGACACGCGTCGGGGCCTGCAACTTGAAGCCCTGCGACGACAGATACGTCGCTGCATTGGCCGCCGAATTCTGTCCCCCGTTCAGCACATATTCGATCTCCCATTTCACGGGAATATTTTCTGCGCTGTCCGCTACCCACTTTGCATACAAGGTAATGTTGCCCGTTCTGCCCGCCGCGATTTCCGTCACGCGCAGCGTACACGCTTCGTCTGCGTACCAGCCCGCAAAAATATATCCTTCACGCACGGCGTCTTTTAAGACGATCGCATTCTGAGAATCGTACGTTTCCGGATTTTCTTCGGCATTCTTACCGCCGTTCAATACATACGTCACCGTACCGTCGACTCGCTCTACGGAAAGATAAATCGTCATGTCTTCCGTAACTGCGTTATCCATGTTCCATACCTGCGTACGGCTTTCGTCCGTATAGACGTGTTCCGATTTCAAAACATACCCTTCTTTTAACTTGATCTGCGAAAGGTCGAGCTTTGTACCCTTTTCCTGTGTATAAATCACATCCTGATAATCGCCGTAATCGATGGTAAGCTCTACGACTTCATAAGTGAAACTTATATCCAGACTGTTGAGCAATGTCCAGTTCGCCGAATTGGAACCAACTTCTATTTTCAGATAGAATTCCGTGCGTCCGACTACGTATTCACTCAGATTCTGCGTAACGGTAACAAAATTATCGCCCTGTTTGTTCAAAAGGCTTTTGTAAACGAGAACGTAATCGGAATCGTCATAACTGATATAATAATCCACTCTCTCGTTGGTCTGCATTCCCACAAAATCGAAAAGTTTTGCTTCCGTTACCAACGTAGCAGACTCAAACGTTCTGCCGCCGTCCGCCACAAACCGATACGTTATATATCCGACCCCTCCGTCAATTCCGAGCGCATGAAACGAATCGTCCGTTATGTAAAGATTTTCAAAATCGTACAACCCTTTTTTCCAATCATTACCGAATTTCTGACTGTCATCGTAACGGATCGAAAAATCCCCGTGCAGCGTTTCGCGTTCTGCAAACGTCGCAACAATGTCATACCCTTCGGAAATCTGTTTGATCGTATACGTCGTGCCATCGGTAAGAAATACTTCTTCCCCGTCCACACGCAGTGAATAGATCAGCCAACCTTCCGCAGGCGTCAAAACAAACTCAAGCGTCGATCCCGCACGTACTCTGTCCTGGTCGCTGTTTGTCATCGTGCCCTGCCCAACCACAGAAATGTTCAGTTCATAATAGATCTCTTCCCATTTCGCATAGAGCTTCCAGTCTTTGATAATGCTTGTATCGATTTCGGTAACCGCGTCCCCCGTAAAGTCAGCATTTTCATACCACCCGACAAATGTGTAATATTCACGTACAGGTGCTTTCAGTTCAATTTCCTGTCCCTTTTCGTATTGCGTCGGATTTCCCGCTCCTTCATAGCTGCCGCCGTTCAGATCATAGGAAATGTTACCTACTTCCTTGAATTCCTGCGTTGTGCTGTACACGGCAATCTCGAATATTTCCGCCTTCAATGCATTCAGCGCGACCCCCGTTTCCGTCGGGTGATGAATATCCAACCGAATGTAAACAGTTTGTTTGTTGCGTACCGCCTCATAAAGATTGATACTTAATTCGCGGTACCGGATATCTTCCGCCCAGATCAAAGGAGTTTCATATGCCTTCTCCCCAAATACTGCAGCCGCATCAAAAAATTCTGTATACTGTACCCCGTCATAGCTTACCGAAAGAATAATATCGGAACCTTCCAGCATTTTATATGCCATATCCCATTTCAGATTGGTAAACATTTCGCC
>QAKO01000001.1 GCA_003343765.1 Bacillota bacterium
CCTTCGGGTTATGAGCCCGACGAGCTACCGAACTGCTCCACCCCGCGATATCGATTGCCTTTCTCAAAAGTGCTTTATAATTTTATAGTATTGCGAATTTTTTGTCAACTGTTTTTGGCTTATTTTTCGATTTATTTTCGTTTCCGACCCCTTTGGGAGAAAACTTCCGCAAATTTTTTTTATTTTATCTTCCCCTTTCCCGTGCAAAAAATCAAATTGCTTGACAGATCTCTGTGTTTTCGTTTAAAATAAAATATGTAATATTCTGTATTTTTATACAAAAAGGAGGTTCCGATGAATCTGAACGGTGCGGAGATACTTATCCGCTGTTTAAAGGAACAGAATGTCGACACCGTATTCGGTTATCCGGGCGGGTGTGTACTGGACATCTATGACGCGATCTACCGGGACGGATCGCTCCGCCATATTCTGACGGCTCATGAACAAAGCGCGGCGCACGCCGCTGACGGGTATGCCCGTGCGACGGGAAAAACGGGTGTTTGCATTGCCACATCCGGGCCCGGCGCGACCAATCTGGTTACAGGGATAGCCACTGCGTATATGGACAGTATTCCGCTGGTTGCGATCACGGGAAACGTTACGGTATCCAATCTCGGGCGCGACAGTTTTCAGGAAGTGGATATTGCCGGCATCACCATGCCCATTACCAAACACAATTATATCGTCAAGGACATACATAAACTTGCCTCGACCATCCGCGAAGCCTTTTATATTGCCAATTCGGGCAGAAAAGGCCCTGTGCTGATCGATATTCCGAAAAATATTCAGACGGAGATCTGTGAATTCACACCCTCTTCTCCGTCGGAATACAAACCCAAAGCCGTGAATGCGGCGTCGCTCAGTGCGGTATGCGCCGCGCTGGAACGCGCGAAGCGCCCGCTCATTCTTGCGGGCGGCGGATGCATCGGGTCAAACGCATCCGAGAACCTGTTCTTATTCGCAAAACGTCTGCAGGCGCCCGTCTGCTCCACATTAATGGGATTGGGATCCTACCCTGCTTCCGACGAACAATTTCTCGGCATGATCGGCATGCACGGCACGGATGCCGCCGCAAAGGCATTCCGCCGCGCGGATACCGTGATCGCGTGCGGTATGCGTTTTTCCGACCGCGTTGCGGGGAACCGCATCCGATTCGGCGAAAACAAAACGGTCATCCAGTTTGACATCGACGCGGCAGAAATCGACAAAAACGTGCAGACCGATCTCTCCGTTATGGCGGACATCGACGAAATTTTCAAAGCGATCCTTCCCGTTCTCGCGCAGGGTGAACGCAAAGAATGGCTCAAAGAAATTGCGGCTTACAAAGAATACGAGACCAGCCGTTTCAACTGCCGCCTTCCCGCTTACAAGATCATTTCCGCACTTCGCACTTTCACCGACGCAGACACGCGCATCGCGACCGACGTCGGACAGCACCAGATGTGGACGGCGCAGTATTATCCTTTTGAAAAACCGCGCACTTTCATCACGAGCGGTGGCCTCGGTACCATGGGATTCGGTATGGGCGCGGCGATCGGATCCTGCATCGGGAGCAACAAAAAAACAGTTCTCGTTACGGGCGACGGATCTTTCCACATGAATCTCAACGAACTGTGTACGGCGGTATCGCATCGTTTGCCCCTGATCATTCTGCTCATGGACAACAACTGTCTGGGCATGGTACGGCAATGGCAGACGTTATTCTACCATAAACGCTATTCGCAGACCACACTCGACCGAAAGACCGATTATGTACGGCTGGCGGAAGCGTTCGGCGCAACGGGACTGACGATCGCAGGCGAAAAAGATATTCAGCCCGTCCTGAAAAAGGCGTTCGCGGCGGAAGGGCCTGTGCTTGTGGACTGCAAGATCGGCATCGACGATAAAGTTCTGCCCATGATCGCGCCGGGAAAATCGTTCGAAGACATCATCACAAATCTGGATTAAAGGAGACGATAGCATGAAAAGATATACCATTACGGCGCTCGTTTCCAACAAGAGCGGCGTTCTCACGCGCATTTCCGGATTGTTCGCGCGGCGCGGGTTCAACATTGAAAGCCTGTGCGCCTGCACGACGGAAAACGAGGCGCTTTCGCGCATGACCATCGTTCTCAACGGAGACGAATACATTCTCGCGCAGCTGACAAAACAGCTCGATAAACTCATCGACGTGAAAAAGATCGCGCTCGCAAACGAGGATGAATCGATCTACCGCGAGCTTTTATTGGTCAAAGTTTCTGCTCCAGCCCAAAAACGTTCACAGCTCATCGAGATCAAGGACGTCTATAAGGCGAAGATCGTCGACCTCTCCCCCGAAACGCTCATTTTAGAGATCACGGGCGAACCCAATAAACTGGACGGATTCATCAAAGTCATTGAGCCTTACGGCATTCTCGAAATGGCGCGGACGGGACTGACAGCCCTTTCCCGCGGCGAAAAATGTCTCAACGACCTGACCGATTACAATGAACTGATCTGAATTTACCGCAAGACACAAATTTTAGACAGTACGGCAATATGTTTTACCGTCAAAGCATGATTTCATTCTATAAAAATTACGCCTGCGCCTGATCCGGCGCGTGCGAAGGAGTACGGATATGAATAATATATTTTCGGAAGGAACCGCAATGTCTTCCCAGCGTTCGCTGATGCGCGCGCTCGGCTGGACAGACAGCGAAATGAAAAAGCCTATTATCGGGATCATCTGCGCGCAGAGCGAGATCATTCCGGGTCATATGTATCTTGACCGTATTGCAGATGCGGTCAAAGAAGGTGTCATCGCCGCAGGCGGAAAACCTGTCGTTGTGCCGTCCATCGGCGTCTGCGACGGCATTGCCATGGGACACGCAGGCATGCGTTATTCCCTGCCTTCGCGCGAGATCATCGCCGACAGTGCGGAGATCCTTGCACGCGCGCACGCTTTTTCGGGACTGGTTTTCGTGGGAAACTGCGACAAGATCATCCCCGGAATGCTCATGGCAGCGGTACGCTTAAACCTGCCCGCCGCCTTTGTTTCGGGCGGCCCTATGCTCGCGGGAAAAATGCACGGACAGCGCCTGTCCCTTTCTTCCATGTTCGAAGCGGTCGGCGCGTACAATGCGGGCAAGATCGATGAAAACGAACTTCACGAGTACGAATGCACCGCCTGCCCGACCTGCGGCTCCTGTTCGGGTATGTTCACGGCGAACAGCCTCAACTGCCTGACCGAAGCGCTCGGCATCGCGCTTCCCGGCAACGGAACCATTCCCATGGTTTACTCCCGCCGCATTATGCTCGCCAAAGAAACGGGCGAAGCAGTCATGAATGCCGTGAAAAACAATATACGTCCCTCGGATATTCTGACGCCGAAAGCTATCCGCAATGCGGTGGCGGTCGACAACGCGATCGGCGCATCCTCCAACAGCGTTTTGCACCTTTTGGCGGTTGCAAACGAGATGGGCATGAGCGAAAAAGATTTCTCCGTTGACACATTCAACGAAGTCAGCGCAAAAGTGCCGCACATCTGCAAACTCGCTCCCGCAGGGAAACATTACATCGAAGATCTCAACGAAGCAGGCGGTATTTCCGCTGTCATCCGTCAGTTGGAAGAAGCGGGACTGTTCGACGGCTCCGCGCTGACCGTTTCGGGGATCAGCCAGCATGACCGCGTGAAAAACGCGCGCGTTTTGGACGCGGAAGTGATCCGCCCCATCAATAACCCCTATTCCCCGACAGGCGGACTCGCCATTCTCAAAGGAAACCTTGCGGCGGAAGGCGCCGTCGTTAAAAAGAGCGCAGTCGATGCCGCCATGCTCAGGCACAGCGGCCCCGCCAAAGTATTTGACAGCGAAGAAGCCGCCATGGAAGCCATTTCCACAGGCAAGATCGTCAAAGGCGACGTAGTCGTCATCCGTTACGAAGGACCGAAGGGCGGGCCCGGTATGCGCGAAATGCTGTCCCCCACCTCCGCGATCGTGGGAGCGGGACTTGGCGCCGACGTCGCACTGATCACGGACGGCAGGTTCTCGGGCGCCACGCGCGGCGCGGCGATCGGGCATATCTGCCCCGAAGCGGCGGCGGGCGGCCCCATCGGCATCGTGCGCGACGGCGATATCATCGACATCGACATTGAAAAAGGTACGCTCGATCTGCGCATTTCCGATAAAGAAATGAAAGAACGTCTGGCGAATTTCAAACCCATCGAAAAACCTGTGGACGGATATCTCAAACGCTACCGCGCCCAGGTCACTTCCGCGAGCCGCGGCGCTATTTTCAAAAAATAATTGCACGCTTTAGATCTGCGACAGGCAACCTGCCTGTTGCAACAATAAAAACGCGGCCGCGTTTTTTATGAGGTACACCATGGAAAACACGAAAAAATTACAGATATTTGATTCCACCCTGCGCGACGGCGCACAGGGTGCCAACATCTCTTTTTCCGTCGACGATAAAATCAAAGTCATCCAGACGCTCGACGGGCTGGGCATCGATTTCATTGAAGCGGGCAATCCTTTTTCCAATCCCGCCGAAATGCAGTTTTTCCAGCGGATCCAGGGCATGAAACTTTCCAATGCCAAGATCGTTGCATTCGGTTCCACCCGCCGCAAAGGCATTTCGGCGGCAGAAGACAGCAATCTGAAATCCCTGCTCGCCGCCAATACCGAATACGTCGCCATTTTCGGAAAAAGCCATATCCGCCACGTGACAGACGTCATCAAAGCGACTCCCGAAGAAAATCTTGCCATGATCCGCGAGAGCGTGGAATTTCTTTCTTCGCACGGCAAAAAAGTCATTTTTGACGCCGAACATTTCTTTGACGGCTATAAAACCGACTCCGCTTACGCCCTCTCCGCATTAAAAAGCGCGTACGACGCGGGCGCATACTGTCTTTGCCTGTGCGATACGAACGGCGGCATTTTCCCCGATGAAGCGTATGAGATCACCAAAAAAGTGACGGATACATTCCCCGACAGCATCGTTGCGATCCACTGCCACAACGACGGCGGACTCGCCGTTGCCGATTCGATCGAAGCGGTCAAAGCAGGCGCACGGCAGATCCAGGGTACGTTCCTGGGGTTCGGCGAACGTTGCGGAAACGCAAACCTTTCCACGATCATCTGCAATCTGCAATTAAAACGCGGCTACGAGTGCATTCCTGCCGAAAATCTCAAAGATATTTACGAGAGCGCGGCTACCATCGCGGATACCGCCAATATGGCGATCCCCGCCAATCAGCCCTACATCGGCATGAACGCGTTTGCGCACAAGGCAGGCATGCACGCGGACGGCGTATTAAAATATTCCTCTTCTTTTGAGCATATCGATCCCGAAATCATCGGCAACAAACGCAAATTCCTTCTTTCGGAAATTTCCGGAAAAAGCGCGATTTTCGACAAGCTCAAAAACTATTTCCCCTCTCTCGACAAAAACGGCAAGGAAATGGGCGATATCGTCAACGCGCTCAAAGAACGCGCCCTTTCCGGCTACCAGTATGAAGCCGCTGAAGCAAGTTTTGTCCTTCTCGTCGAAAAGATTTTGGGAAAATACAAATCTTCTTTCGATCTCATCAACTATAAAGTCATCAACGAACAGCCTGCGATCGAAGGCAAAGTAGCTTCCGCAATCATTAAAGTACGCGTGAACGGCGTGACCAAAATCTCCGCTTCCGACGGTGAAGGTCCCGTCCACGCCATGGACCTTGCCTTGCGCTCTGCTCTTTCCGAGTTTTATCCCGAAATTGCACAAGTCTCCCTGACCGACTTTAAAGTGCGCGTTCTCGATTCGGACAAGGCGACCGCCGCAAAAGTCCGCGTTCTCATTACGTCCGCGAACAGCTGCGACAGCTGGACTACGGTCGGCGTTTCCGAAGACATCATCGAAGCCAGCTGGCTCGCCCTCACCGATTCCATCGACTACGCACTCATGCGCCGCGGGAAATAATGCTTTTCCCCGCCGCTCCGCTTTCAAAAAGCGGAGCGGCGTTTTTTTATGCCGCAGTACTTTCTTGTGCGCAACCGGACTCAATCCTTAAAAAAGGAAGTCAACTTTTTGAAATTTCCACAAAGAACGCCTGCGGAAAGATTCCGCAGGCGTTCTTTAAACTTTTTTATACATTTTTCACAATTTTAAGACAACGTTTTCCACAATTCCACGCGGATTT
>QAKO01000028.1 GCA_003343765.1 Bacillota bacterium
GACGGAAGTGGAGCGAGCGGCACAGGAGAGCGGTGAAGTTCTGGCGAACCAGATGCGGCCGATCTTCCCGTTTCGGGCATTCAAAAGGAATATTAAAAATTTTATAGAGTACAAATTTCCTTCATGCGTATGGAAGACTGCAAACCTGAACGTAAAAGGCAGCTGTATCCGATTTGAAGTGCAGGAATGTTTTTATTGTACGATGACGGAGAAATTCGGGTGTCCGGAATTAGGGGAGATTTTCTGTGAATACGAAAAAAGTGCCTTTGACGGGATGTTGCCGCAGGTTCGCTGTGAGCGGGGCGGTATGATTGCTACGGGGCATGATGTATGTGAATATTGTTTCCGGAAAGGGGAGCGTAAAAAGAAGTAAAAAAGCGACAGCCGCGCGGATACCGCGCGGCTGCTTTTATGTGCAGGTAAAAATGTCGTACGGAGCAAAATTTTTTGCTCCGTACGATATTTTGGCAAGATAACCCGGCTGCGGTACAAAACGCAGGGCTGCGCGAATATAGTTTGCAAAAGAAAGGCTTTTCTGCGACACAGAAACGGCAGGCAGTCCGCGCATAAAATTTGCGCGGACTGCCTCCCACAGAACTTTCATAGGAAAGCGGCGGCAGGCAAAAAAATTTTGCCTGCCGCCGTATGCTAAAAATTTTAGAGACGCAAAGAAAAAAGAACTGCCGAAACCTAAGCGGCAGGAAAAAAAACCGAACAATAAGCGGCGCAGTTGGGAAATGAAAGGAGCGGCGCGCAAAAAATTGCTCGCCGCTCCTGAGAGATCGCAATGAAAGAGAATTTTCCGCACGCGATGTGACAGAAAGAAACGGCGCAGCAAAAAGCTGCGCCGTCATAATTTTTAAGATTTTGGTTCTGACCGCAGAAAACGGGCAGAAGACATTTAAGCGGCAGGAAAAGAGTTATGCTTTGTCGTTGCTGCCGAGAACGTCCATGATCTTGTGTTTGACGATTTCTTTGACAGCCGCACGCGCGTCGCCGAGGTATTGTCTGGGATCGAAGTGGTCGGGGTGTTCAAAGAAATGTTTACGGATGGCAGCGGTGCAGGCGACGCGGAGATCGGAGTCGATGTTGATCTTGCAGACAGCCATGGAAGCTGCTTTGCGGAGCATTTCTTCGGGAATACCGATCGCGTCGGGCATTTTGCCGCCGAACTGGTTGATGATCGCAACGCGATCCTGCGGAACGGAAGATGCGCCGTGCAGGACGATCGGGAAACCGGGCAGGCGTTTGCCGACTTCTTCGAGGATGTCGAAGCGCAGCTGCGGTTTCTGGCCGGGTTTGAATTTGTAAGCGCCGTGGCTTGTCCCGATTGCGATCGCAAGGGAATCGCACCCGGTTTTTTCGGTAAATTCGCAAACTTCGTCGGGCTGTGTGAAATTAGCGTCCTCAGCTTTGACATTGACTGCGTCTTCGATGCCGGCGAGCTGACCGAGTTCCGCTTCCACGACAACGCCGCGGTCATGCGCGTACTGAACGACTTTTTTCGTGATTTCGATATTTTCCTTGAAAGAGTGATGGGATGCGTCGATCATGACGGAAGTGAAGCCGTCGTCGATCGCGGATTTGCAGGCTTCAAAGTCTGCGCCGTGGTCGAGGTGCATAACGATGGGAAGTCCGGTTGTTTCGACAGCCGCCTCAATCAGGTGTTTGAGATAGACGGGGTTTGCATATTTTCTTGCGCCTGCGGAAACCTGCAGGATGAGCGGGGAATTGCATTCCTTGCCGGCTTCAACGATACCCTGGATGGTTTCCATGTTGTTGACGTTGAATGCACCGATCGCATAGCCGCCCTTATACGCTTTTTTAAACATTTCGGTAGAAGTAACCAAAGGCATAAACAGATCCTCCGTAAATTTTTTATCCTTATCTATTTTACAATAAAAGCGGGCAAAAAGCAATATAATTTAAAAAATAACTTGAAATTGCTTTATAAATTTTTGTCGGAGTATTATAATATAAAGGATAAAGAAAGATTTTTCCGGACGGAAACACGTACGGACGAGGAGGCTTAAAAATGAGAGATCCGAGGATTGAAAAGTTGGCGGATGTACTGGTGAATTATTCGGTACATTGTCAGAAAGGTGAAAAGGTGCTGATCGAAGCGAGAGGAATCGACCATGAACTGGTCAATGCCTGCATTGAGAAAGTATTTGCAGCGGGCGGGTATCCTTTTGCGGATGTGATCGATTTATCGGTGGAGAGAGCGATGCTGATGGGAACGGACGAAGAGCATTGCAAACTTCGTGCAAAGTATGCGAAATACCGTATGGAAGACATGGATTGCTATATCGGGATCCGCGGCGGGGAGAACACGTTTGAATTGTCGGACGTACCCGCAAAGAATACGCAGTATTTTGACCGCGAATATTCTTTCCCCGTGCATCATGAGATCCGCGTGAAGAAGACGAAGTGGGTCGTATTGCGGTATCCGAATCCGTCGATGGCGCAGAATGCAGGGAAGTCCACGGAGAAATTCGAAGATTTTTATTTTGATGTCTGCACGCTGGATTATTCAAAGATGGATAAGGCGATGGACGCATTGAAAGCTCTGATGGAGAAGACGGATAAAGTGCGTCTTGTGGCGAAGGATACGGATCTGACGTTCTCGATCAAGGGGATCCCTGCGATCAAGTGTGCGGGACACATGAACATTCCGGACGGAGAAGTTTATACAGCGCCGGTCAAGGACAGCATAAACGGAGTGATCACATACAACGCGCCGACGTTGGAGAAAGGGATCAAACATGAAAATGTGCGGTTGGTATTCAAGAACGGAAAGATCGTGGAAGCGACTTCGTCGAACACGGAGGCATTGAATGCCGTGCTGGATACGGATGAGGGCGCGCGGTATGTCGGCGAATTTGCGATCGGCGTGAATCCGTATGTGACGGAGCCGATGCTGGATATTCTGTTTGACGAAAAGATCAGCGGATCCATTCATTTTACGCCGGGCTGCAGCTATGAAGATGCGGACAACGGAAACAAATCGAGCGTGCATTGGGATATGGTTCTGATCCAGAGACCGGAATACGGCGGCGGCGAAATTTATTTTGACGATATGCTGATCCGCAAAGACGGGCTGTTCGTGATCGACGAACTGAAGTGCCTGAATCCGGAAAATCTGAAATAAGCAGATTTGGGCAAATTGCGTAAAAAATTACGAAAAATTGCGAAAAGATTCTAAATTTTTTGAAAATAAAAGTATTTCGCATAAACTATTGACTAAATTTTGCCGATTTGGTATAATAACAATGCTGGTAAGCAGAAATTAAGTTAAAATCTATTTTCAGAACGGAGGATATTAAAATGGCTAATGTAAGAGTTGCGATCAACGGTTTTGGCCGTATCGGCCGTCTGGCATTCCGTCAGATGTTCGGCGCAAAGGGATATGAAGTGGTTGCGATCAACGACCTGACGAGCCCTGCAATGCTCGCACATCTTCTGAAGTATGATTCTGCACAGGGCAGATATGCTTTGGCGGACAAGGTATCCGCTACGGAAGATTCCATCATCGTGGACGGAAAAGAGATCAAAATTTACGCTGAAAAAGATGCGAAAGATCTGCCTTGGGGCAAGATCGGCGTAGACGTGGTTCTCGAATGCACGGGCTTCTATTGCAGCAAGGCGAAGAGCCAGGCGCACATCGACGCGGGCGCGAAGAAAGTTGTTATTTCCGCACCTGCAGGCAACGATCTGCCTACGATCGTTTACAGCGTAAACGAAAAGACGCTGAAAGCATCGGATACGATCATTTCGGCTGCATCCTGCACGACGAACTGCCTGGCGCCTATGGCAAATACGCTCAACAAATTTGCGAAGATCAAGAAAGGTTACATGACGACCATCCACGCTTATACGGGCGACCAGATGACGTTGGACGGGCCTCATCGTAAAGGTGACCTGCGCCGTGCGCGTGCAGCAGCGGTGAACATTGTTCCGAACAGCACGGGTGCTGCAAAAGCGATCGGTCTGGTTATCCCTGAACTCAACGGCGTTCTGGACGGATGCGCACAGCGTGTTCCTGTTCCCACGGGTTCCCTGACGCAGCTCGTTGCGATCGTGGAAGGGGATGTTGACAAAGACGGTGTGAATGCGGCTATGAAAGCAGCTGCTTCCGATTCTTTCGGTTATACGGAAGATGAAATCGTATCTTCGGATATCGTCGGCATCACCTATGGCTCGCTGTTTGACGGCACGCAGACGAAGTGCATGCCCATGGGAGACGGCACGACGCTCGTGAAAGTTGTTTCCTGGTACGATAATGAAAACTCTTACACCAGCCAGATGGTACGTACCATTAAATATTTCGCTGAACTGAAGTAATTCAAAGCAATAATTAAAAATGTCTGACGGTACAGATTTTTCTGTCACGTCAGACATTTTTTTATCAAAATTCAGTGCAAGAGCGGGCAAAACCATGTTTTGCCCGCTCTTGTTTTTTGGGACGGGCGGCCGCCTCGGAGTCTGTCGTGAAAAGATTGTAAAAGCCTAAAATGCCATTCTCTCATTTTAGGAGACGGACGCAGAAGTTTTTATTTGTTTGACCGTAAAAGATGTCTGTAAAGAGGTTTATATTTTTTCACAAAAATTTTAAAAAAAATTTTTAAAAAAGGTATTGACATCTTGCGATAAATGTATTATATTGTATGTGTACACGCAGACATACGATTAAAATTGATATGTACGCGCATACACATAGTTATTTTAGGGGCATGGCAAAAGTGTCTGAGTTGAGGGAAATGGTATGGTAACAAAGCGAGATGTTGCCGTAAAAGCAGGAGTTTCGACGGCGACCGTTTCAAGAGTGATCAGTGGCCAGGGATATGTATCGGGGGAAGCGGAAAAGAAGGTATTGCGCGCGATCGACGAATTAAAGTATATACCGAACAAGCTGGCGAGCAATCTGGCGAAGAAAGAGAGCAATGTAATTGCCGTTCTGGTGGAGGATCTTCTGAATCCTTATTATATGCACCTGGTGGATGCCATGGTAGAGAGGGCGGCAGAAAAAAATTACATAGTTTCGTTGTTTGCGCTCAAGAATCGCAAAGTGAAGTGTGTCCTGGACGATCTGGCTACGAATCGTGTTTGCGGGATCGTGAATCTTGCCATGTTTACCTGTGATTTTTCGGCGTATGATGTATTTATCGAATCGGGGACGCGCCTGATCAACTGTACGAATGCCGATCCGAGCGTAGTAGTGGATTATGAACCGGGGATGATGGAAGCGTTGCAGCTTCTGCACGAAAAGGGATGCAGGGATGTGGCGTTTATCAGCGGACTGGAAGAGTGGCTGACGTATAAAGACAGGCGTGTGAATTGTTATCTGAACAATCTGGAGCGTTTTGGTTTTACGCGGGATGAACGTTTGCTTCTGAGCGGAAATTATCCGAAAGAAAAGGCGCACAAAGTCGGATACGAACTGTGTGAGCAGCTTTTGCAATCGGGTGTGCGGTTTGATTCGATCTTTTGCCTGACGGACATGATGTCATTGGGGGTCATGAAAGCGCTGTACGATCATGGCTATAAGATTCCGGAGGATGTTTCGATCATAGGGAGCGATAATCTGGATTTTGCGCACGATTTTCATCCTGCTTTGACGACGATCGACGTAGATAAGAAAGCGGAAGGGTATGCCTATGTGGATTTCATATTGGGCGAGTGCGATCAGGAGATCGTTAAAATCAAGACCAAGCTGGTCGTTCGCGACAGTGTGAAAAAGTAATTCAAAATAAAATACAGCCGGCTGTATTTTTTGCGTACGCAAAAAATATTTGAGTTAATAGCGGGAAAAAGAAGGAGGGTGCTATGTTAAGGAGCAGAAAACTTATAATCAGTCTGCTAAGTGCGGCGTTCCTGATGTTGGCGGTGTGTATCGGTGCGATCAATGTAGTGGCGGCGGAAGGCCTTGTGCTTACATATGAAGATCAGCAAGTAACGGAGATTTCGCTCACGGTCGGGCAGAGGAACGTCGATGTCTATTATATTATCGACGGTTCGGAGGAATACAATGAAGCGCTGACGGTCGAGCCTTCGGACGAGGCGCTGATCTCGGTGAGTAAAAACACGAGCAGAAATCGTTTTCGTTTGAATCCTCTGGCGGTGGGTGAGGTAACTCTCACGGTTACGGCAGGAGATTACAGTGTGGAGCTTTTGGTGAAAATTTCCTATGAAGAGCCGTCGACTGTGAAACTGACCTATCCCGGCGAGACAGCGGCGCAAACGATCACGATCGAAAACGAACTGACGCTGGATTATTCGGACGACGGGTTTGCGATCACGGAGCAGGCAGTCAATTCCAATGGGATCGCCGGGACGTATGATACGGCGAATCTGGCATATGAGTGGGTTTTTGAAGAAAATATTTGCGAGGCCTCGTTCAAGGACAGAATGCTGTATGTCGGCGGAGTCGGAACGAGCAAGGTAAGTGTCTGGGCGACGATTTCGGGCGAGCGGAAGGGCGAGCCGAAGGTGTTCACACTGACATCGCAGTATCAGCGTGTGGCGTCTGACCTCAAAGCAGTTGCAAACGGGATCGAAGTGACGGGGATCGTATACGATGTCGGATCGGACAAAGTGATCCTGCGCTATGAAGAGGAAACGGAGACGGGTGAATCGGCGGTCAAGGAGCAGGAAATCGCTCTGAGCGAACTGACGATCGAATATACGTCAAGCAATTTGGCGTTTGTCGATCCGGAGGGGATTGTCTGGGATTCCACGAATGCGGATGTCGTAAAAGTGGAAGGAAATAAAATTGTATTCAATACGGATTCCTTGAGCGGAAGCCAGTACTATACGTTGACGGTTCATGATACGATCAATACGGTTGCGGACAATGTGATGGTGATCATCAACAAGGCCGCGACGGAAACCGAGGAGCCGGAAGGCGGATGCGGCGGAATCGCAGCGGGTTCGGCGGCAGGGATCGGCGTTCTGGTAACGGCGGCAGTTTTGTCCGTGCTTGTCCTGAAGCGTAAACAAAATAACTAACGCACGAGCGTGCGAGCAAAGGAGTATAGATTCATGAAAAAGATTTTGTCGGTTGTAATTGCTTTACTCTTGATGGGTACAGTGTGCGCGGCAACCGCCTGCAGCGGCGGAGCGACGCTGGCAGATCCGGATGATTATGAAGTCGGACAAGTGGATGTAAATATTGAAGCAACGTTGGATGTTGCTTGTCTGAACACCACACAGGAAAAAGAACTGATGCAGGATCTGGCGAAAGGATTTCAGGCGATTTATAAAAACGTAAAATTCCGTTATACGACATTGACGGATTATGAAGCGGGAATTGCGCAGGAAATCGTAGCAGGCACGCAGTTGGACGTTATCTGGGTTCCGGATGCGTATGTAACGAGCCTTGCGGATGAAGGATTGCTGTACAATCTGGATAAATACATAGAAGAAACAGGATTTGATACTTCGTTATACGATGAGACCATGATGGCGTTGGGCAAGTATAAACACGGAACGGTGAGCGATGCATCGCAGTATTTCCTGCCGCGCGATTATTCCAAGATCGTGACGTACATCAACAGGGATCTTGTGGAGAAGTATGCGCCTGATTTTGATCTGGATTATTATGTGGAAAACCAGGATGAATGGACATGGGAAGCCATGCTTTCTCTGTGTGCGCAGCTGAAATCTGGTATGGAGAATGAAACGAATAAGCCGTACATCATCGAATCGATGTGGCAGTGGATGATCCAGTTCTACGGAATGGTGGAATCTTACGGCGGAACGTACCTGAATCCCGAAACGGGCGAAGTGGTGCTGGATGACGGATTCAAGCAGGCTTTGGAATCGATCAAACAACTGATCGACGCTGGTTATACGAAATACGATTCAGATCTTACGGAACTTTCGCGTTTCCATTTCGGGCAGGCGGTATTGGCATTCCAGTCGAGGCCTTATCTTGCGACGGCGGTCATGCTGGACGAAGAATACGGGGCGGATTGTCTGGAAGTTCTGCCGTTCCCTGCGATCGGGGAAAATCCGAAGGTCGGTACGGGAACGACGGGATACGGTATCTGCACATCGACAAAGAATGCAGACCTTGCCTGGGAGTTTTTGCGCTTCATGATGAGCAAGGAAGGTCAGACGATCCTTGCTTCCAGCGGTAAAGCGATTCCTTCGATGAACGAACTGCGCGAGGGTGAGAATGCAAGCTGGAAGCAGTTTGAAGCGGATTACAACTACAATCGGGAGGCATTCCTGTATGCACCCGAGCGTGATATCGTGCAGAGTTATTATGATATGATCTCTTCGGCAAAGGCTTCGCAGCACGAGAAGGCTCTTAAAAACTCGATTTTTGAGAACTACTGGGGAGGCAATATGTCGATCGAAGATGCGATCGATCACTACAAACAGGCGGTAATGTAAGCATGGTAACGGATGCGAACGAAAAGGCACTGGGGGGCGGAGAACCTGCGTTTTCGCCCCGCCGGGCAAGCGGAACGGCGGGCAGATCCGATCGGTTCAAGAAATTTATCAAGAAAAACGGGGCGGGGTTTATTTTTGCCCTTCCCGTTACGCTCGGATTGATTTTTTTCACGGCATATCCGCTGTTGTCCTCGCTTTATTATAGTTTCTTCAGAGAGTACACCGTACTGCGTGATCCTGAAGGTTTTGACTTGTTTTACAATCTCAACAGGATGTTCAACGATCCTGAATGGATCAAAGCCGTCACCAATACGGTGATTTATACGGTCGTGAACGTACCGCTGACGATGGTACTTTCCTTTATGCTTGCGGTATTTTTAAATTCCAAGGTAAAGGGGATCGGTGTTTACAGGGTACTGATTTATCTGCCTTGCACGATGTCGGTCGTTGTGTCGGGCGTTGCATGGCGTTTGCTTGTGGACGTGGATTTCGGTTGGATGAATCAGATCCTCAATGCGGTAGGGCTTCCTTCGTACAGCTTTCTGGATAAAGCGAGTTCCTCTATGCCGACGATGATCTTTGTCGGGTTGTGGGGGCTGGGCGGATCCATGGTCTTGTGGCTGTCGCAGCTCAAAAATATTTCGCCGGAACTGTACGAGGCGGCAGATCTGGACGGAGCTTCGTCCGCGCGCAAATTCTTTTTCATCACGATCCCGATGTGCACGCCGATGATCTTCTATAACCTGGTCATGAGCGTGATCGCGTCGTTTCAGGTGTTTGCGCAGGCGGCGACGCTGGTGCAGGGCGGCGGCAAGGAAAATTCTTTGCTGTTCTATGTTACGAAAATTTATTCCGAATACAATACCTGCGTTTCGCAGGGTACCATGGGCTATGCCTGTGCAATGGCATGGGTGTTGTTCGTGATCGTGGCCTGCTTTACGGCAATCATTTTCAAATCGAGCAAATGGGTGTTTTACGGAGGTGACGAGTGATGCCGGATTTTTCTACGCAGCAGAGCGTTATCACTTCATCCGCAATGTGTACGCGCAAACACATTGATAAAAAGATGATCATCAAGCACACAGTAACGCATTTTTTTCTTGTAATTTTGTGCATCATATTTTTGTTGCCGATTTTTTACATGGTTACGACGAGTCTGATGAGCGCGGTGGAATCGGGGCAAGGCAAGTTTATACCGTCGTCCCTGCATTTTGAAAACTATATCGAAGTGCTTTCGCCCGAACTTCTGACATTTTTCAAGAACACGATCATTGTGGTGGGGCTGAACGTTATTTTTATACCGTTTTCGGCGTTGTTTACGGCATTTGCGTTTGTGCGCTGTAAGTTTGTAGGGCAGAACATTCTGTTTACGATCATACTTTCCACGATGATGATTCCGGCGATCGTATGCCAGATCCCGATGTTTGTGGTATATGTCAAGATCGGTTGGCTGAATACGTTGTGGCCGCTGATCGTCCCCGGTATTCTGGGCGGCGGTGCGGGCAATATATTCCTGGCCAGGCAGTATATGCGTACGATCCCGTCTACGCTGGATGAAGCGGCGACGATCGACGGAGCAAACCGTTTTCAGGTTTTCTTTTCCATTTTCATGCCGCTGTGCAAACCGATCGCGATGTTTATGATGATCACGACGTTTACGGGCATGTGGAACGATGTTGTGACGCCGATGCTGTATCTGCGTCAGGAAAGCACCTGGACGTTGGCGCTTGGTATTTATAACTGGTTTACGGGGCCTGTAACGGGATCTTCGGCGCCGAATATGCGTATGGCGATCGGTATGTATATGCTGGTACCTTGCGCAATCGTATTTTTCATATTTCAGAAGCAGCTCATTGACGGCGTGCAGATGGGTGCGGTCAAAGGCTGAGAAAAAAGAATCGAAAGCGACGGGAAATCCGTTGTAATAAAATTTTGGGAGGAAAAGAGTATGACACAAAAAAGAACGCTGACGCTTGCATTGCTCAGTACTGTTGTGGCAGTATGCCTTATGGCGGCAATGCTGTTTACCGGTATCTTTACGATCGGAACGTCGGCAGCGACCACGACGTATAACCTGAACAATAAGTTCGGTGTATATGCCGATAGTTGGTCGAACTCGATCGAAGCGGTGGGAGAAGAAGTGATCCTTCATTCCAAGGTGATCGGCAGCGGAGAAGACGCTGTATTCCAGCGCGGGAACGGCGGCTGGGTTTTCAACAACAACGACGGTATCGGCGGTTGGGAACTGAACGGACTGGAATTGCAGTTCTATCTTACGGCGGGCAGTATCCTGAACGATGTAGGCGGCGAATGGATGCGCCTGTATATCGTCAACAACATTGGTTGGTATGGGCCGGATGCAACGAATGTAGGGCTCTCGTTGTGGTTCCGCAATTACAACAAGGAAAACAACACGACCAGCATTCTCGTGCGTTATATGTTGGCGGGAAATGACGTGTATGCCGATTATGATATTTTCCATAATGTACCGTTATATTTGGACTACGATTACTTTACGGACAGCAAAGAGGAAGGGGTGAAACCTGAATCCGGTACGCTCAACACATGGAAGTTCTCGATCGTGGATACAGAACTTATCATGAATATCAACGGAATGGAGATCAAAGTTCCTATGGGGGCGGATTCCAAAGCCGGCATGGATATTCTGGGTGCTTTCCAGAAAGCACAGATGAGTGATTCGGCAGGTTTTGTAATCTGGAGAAGCGATGACGGAGCTACGACGGATACGAAAGACAACGGTCTTGCGATGCGCATCGTATCGGCGAAAAACGTACGCGAAGGATATGTATCCGGTGCGGCGACGGGTTATACCGACCTGACGGGCGGCGACCTCGAATATACTTATAACGGCTTAGGTTATGCAAAATTCCGCGGAACGGGCGACGAGTATTCGTTTGCATACACTGCGGACGCATATCTGGATAAGATGAATGCGGATTTCCTTGTCAACGGGTATACCCTTGCTCAGGGAGATACGTTTACGGTGCGTATGCAGGGCACGGAAACGGCTTACGATATGATCTTCACCAAGACGGCGGAAACGGACAAAGCGGCATTGACGATCAAAAACGGAGACCAAACGGTTTTGACGGATAAGACGGTCGATTTTGTCTGGAACGGTATTGCATTGGCGGATAACGACGGAATCGGTCATAGCCGTATTTACAACACGTTGTCCATTCAGAGTGTCGCGGGCGACTACACG
This sequence comes from Bacillota bacterium, assembly GCA_003343765.1. Lineage (GTDB taxonomy): Bacteria > Bacillota > Clostridia > Christensenellales > Borkfalkiaceae > Borkfalkia. Next base: position 11,627 of record QAKO01000028.1, read on the forward strand.
CTGTTTGTGAACGGTACGGAAATTACGGAAGCTGCGGAGTCTCTTGCGAATTTGTCTGAAAACAATTCGCCTGCATTCCAGTTGCAGTTTGCCGTTGCGGGATCGAATGCGAGCGAAGTGACGATCCGTTCGATCGAAACGGAAGGCCAGGAAGTTCTTGAAAGCGTGAAAGGATTTACCGTTTCGGATGATGTCGTTATTCTGAAAGTCGATGAAACGACGGCGAAGTTCTATGTGGTTACGGATACTGCGTATACGGTAGAAAAGGAAGGAACACTGCCTGCAAACAGCTTCCAGACGACGTTCTCTGTTGCAAAACCCGGCACGCACGACAAGGCGTTCCGCATGATTTTAGACAACGAAGGGAAACAGGTCATTGTCGAATTCACATACAAGACCGCATCGACGGCTGATGTGAAAATGTATATTAAAGACACGGAAGAGACCCTGATCGGCGAAGGGACAAACGTAGATTTTGTCTGGAGCGAAACGGAAACCAACCAGGTCGGCGTTGTTGTAGTGAACGGCAGACTGAGATTGTTGGTCAACAAGTTCTCGGTGATCAACAAGGAAGATGCTACAGAGTACACATCCTTTGTTCAGACGAGCATGGCGGAAGGCGGCAACCTGATTTTTGAAAGCCTGGGCGATGCGAAGACGATCTTTGTATTCAGGTCTTCTACGACGAAAGTAGAAATGACGTCGGCGGCTCCCGGCTGGGGCATGGGTGCGCGCAATGCGAGTGCTGTGTATGTTTACGGGACGGACGGTTCGACGGGTATGATCATGGGTGACAACACCGCTTCTGCCTTGTACGGAACGGATATGGGGCTCAATAAAGTTTATTTGCGCGTCAAGACGGAAGACTGGACTTCCGGCGGAATAGCGATCGGTCTGATGAACAGCGGCGACCGTGCAAAATGGTATACGTTGGAAGGCAATTCCGGTATTGCGATCACGCTGGCTAAGCACGTTCTGGATGGCGTGGTTCAGGAAGGCAAGATCGTTGTTTCCGTATCCTACAACGATGTAACGAATGTAGAGCATAAGCTTGTGACGGAAGGCATCGTGATCGATTGGACAGACGGCGTTTATTATGACATTTCGATCACGGGCAATGTCGGTGCGAACGATTGGGCGATCAACGTCGGCGATCTGACGATCAATGCAGCGCATGATGCGGCGGCTGAAAACTTCAACGAACTTATGGATACCGTATACAACGGATTCACCGGCGGTTCTGCGAAGGGCAACGGATATCTCTTTACGAACGATGATTCTGCGAATACAGATTTCACCATTTACTTTGCAAGTCTGATGAAGGCGAACAAAGTGACGGTCAATGCGAAGACGACGAGCCTGAAAGTCGGCGAGACAACGCAGGCGAGCGTTTCAATTTCTCCGTCGGCGGCATTGCAGAGCGGAACGTGGTCATCTTCGGATACGGCCGTTATCACGGTAGATGAAAACGGTCTGATCACGGCGGTCGGCGCAGGAACGGCGAACGTGATCTTCACGACGGAAGACGGTTCGACGGGAACGCTGGAAATCACGGTCAGCGGAGACGGCAGCAGCACGGACGGCGGAGATGATTCCGGCGCGTCGGGCGGATGCAGCGGATCTGTTGCATGGGCTTCCGGAATTCTGGGCGGATTGCTTCTGCTCGGAGCGGTTGCGGTAATTCTGAAAAGAAAGAACGCGTAAAAAAACTGTATAATGAATCAAACGTTGTGCCCGAAAATTTTATTTTTGGGCACAACTGATTCTTAAAAAAGACAAAAATTCGGTGGACTGTATCCCGGAGCGGGTTTGGGATGCAAAGGTACCGGGGAACAAAAAGGAGTTGTTATGATTGCAAAAGTTTACAGGATTGGTTTAACGGTATTGCTCGCGCTTGTGATTGTATTCAGTGCGATCGCCTGTACAACAATCACACCGCCGGACACCCAACCTCCGGAAGATGAGGAACCGGAAAACACCGGGCCTGCGATCAGTTCGGACGGGATAGTGGAAAAAGAATCGGATAACGAACTGCATTTTGTGACATCGGATGCGCAGTTCAATTCGTTTATCAACGATTATTTTGAACGCCAGATCGGGGTAACGGGCAAAAAGGTTACCGAATTATATCCCGGGCAGGCGGAAGTCGTGTGGAAGGAATGGGAAGCGAAATCGCTGATGTGGTACGACAGTACCGGTACGGGTGATTTGGGCAGACCGAGCGGTTACCAGTATCTGGTGGATGATTTCCGTTCGATCCCGCAGGACAATTTCGGTTATATCTGGGCTTCATGTGAAGTTTCAGACACGCCGGACGGCGGTAATTCTTATACCTATTTTGATCAGGGATGGCCATTCCCCAGTTTTGAACATTCCGGGGCAACGAATTACGGATTCGGCAGCAATTTCAATGATTCCTATCTTACTTCGGGCTGGAGTGTTACGGGTGCAAGTTATTCGATGAGCGACGGAAATCTTGTGTTAACGCCGAACAGCGGAAACGAGGTAAAAGTCACGCTTTCGGGAATCACGGGCGGCTACGCGTTTTTTGCACCGTTTGTGGAGACAGAATTAAAAATTTCGGGAAACAATTCCAAAGTTCTCGACGATCTGTATCTGGAATGGACGCTTGCAAACGGAAACAGTTATTCCGTATCGTACGCGCAGGCGGGCACGCAGGATGTCAACGTCAATGATTTCAGCTCCTATCATTATTATTTCAACACATCCGTATTGGAAGGTTGGGGCAAGACCAATGATATTTGTTGTGAAAACGGTGCATCACCCGAGGAAGAGATCGTGTCCATGTCGCTTGTGTTCAAACCGAAGGACGGCAGATCGCTTTCGGGACTGACGATATCGGTGGATTATTTCCGTACGGATTTTGATGACCGTTGTGTTCAGACAAATTCGATTTTCCTTTCGGCGTTTGCGGAATACTACCGCTATACGGGAGACAATGCAATGCTGAAAGAAATGTTGACGAAATGCCGCAAAGCGTTCCAGTTCTATCTGACGTATTGCAACGGTGCGAGCGGTCTGATCGATCAGGACAATTTTGCAGGGCATGACGGGATCCCCGTGGCAGGACACGGAATCTCTTCGGGATATTTTGATATCCTTGCGCTTCCTTCGCAGAGTTTCTATTTCAATGTATATTATTATAAGGCGATCGAATCCATGCTGTATCTGGAGCGCATGGCGCAAGCTGCAGGGATCGAGGTGGATTCTCCTTCCGTGTACACGAGCGATCTGAAGGGGCAGGAAGAGTACACGCAGACGGCGGACAGTCTTGCACAGCTTCTGGAAACAACGCGCACGTCCATCCGGAATACTTTCTGGAGTGAAGAGAAAGGCAGGTTTGTGGAAGGGTACATCGATTGGGAGCAGAGCGGACACATGGCTGCGCTTTCCGGCACGAACGTGATAAATTCGAATACGATCGATTACGGGTATCTGAGTTTTAATCTGGAAGGGGTTGCCGCGGGAGTAGCCACGGATGAACAGGCGAAACAGATCATGGACTGGGTCAGCGGAGAGCGTGAAGTTTCCGGCGATACGGCGAAAGGAAAAGACGAGATTTATGAGTTTATCTGTTCGCCGCTGATCACGACGAAAAGAAATCTGTATATGTTCGCATACGGCGGATTTTCCGGGAATTTCGGCAATCAGGTACAGGACGGCGGCAGTGCCATGTGGGTAACGTATTATGATCTGATTGCCCGTGCGCAGGTATACGGCACGAGCAATGCCTACGAACGTACGCAGGAAATTTACGATTGGTACGAAGATGTTTCCGAAGCATATTATGACATCAATCCGGACGGAGTGAGGCCTGACCAGTTCTATCGCGAATATGCGAGAAACAACATGATATCCTTGCAGGGCGGCGGACAGCAAGGGGCTCTGGGTCTTGACGAGGAATTTTTGGAAAACGCGGTCGTGGTTACGGCGTATCCGGAACTCATTCTGGGCATGGATTCTGTTGATTATAATGTACTGGAGATAGCGCCGGATCTGCCTTCGCAGCTTTTGTATTTCAAGGCAGAGAATCTTTCTTACCAGTATGTGAAGTATGACTGCACGGTCGGCGAAAATTTTGTACGCATCGAGAACGTGCGGGAAGGGGCGGTAGGGAGTTATAACGGTTCGGCGGAAGGGCTTACGGTCCGCATCACATTGCCGGAACCGGAAGGGGCATACCAGGTAATGATCGACAATACGCCGACGACTGATTATAAAGTGGCCGACGGGTATGTAGTTATCGAAGTGCCTTTCAAAGATTGTTATATTCATTTTGCGTGAGGTTTTTCATGAGAGCAGGAACCAGATTTGCGGCGGCAACGCTTGCGGTATGCCTGTTATTGGGGGCGGTCGGGTGTGCAGATGCGACCAAAACGCCCCCCGATACGGGCGATGAAACATATACACCGATCACAGATTTTTCGGACGGACTTATAGACAAACAGAGCGAACTTACGTTAAATTATGTGTCATCGGATACACAGATGGACGACTTTCTGAACGATTATTATCAGCGCCATATCGGTTATCCGTCGGATAAAAAAGTCGTGAATCTGGATGTCGGAGAAGGCGGAACGGCGTGGAAAGAATGGGAAGGTTTGTCTTTGATGTGGAATAACACGGTTTCGGGTGTGAATACCAACCGTTACGCACGTCTGAAAGATTGGCTTGATAATATACCTGTAGATCGTTTCGGGTATGTCTGGAGCAATCAGGACGATCCGTCCACGCCTGCGACGAATAATTCCTATACAAATTTTGATCAGGGATGGCCGTTCCCGAGCATGGAGAGCATGGGAGAACGCGGATACGGCTGGGGAACGAACTGTAATGCTGCGCCCGGAACCAACGGATGGTCTACGCGGGTAAAGAGTTTTTCCTCATCGGAGAATGTGCGGTTTACCTATTCATCCGGGAATTATGTACTCAGCGCCACAGAGGGAGGGGATGTGTATATCGAACTGAGCGGTATCGAAAAGGGATACACGTTCTATGCTCCGTTTGTGGAAGTCGGGCTGAATATATTGGGCAATTCAACTTCTGTGATCGACGATGTTTATCTGGAATGGCAGACGGAAGACGGGAAGACTTATACGGTATCGTACAGTGAATTCGGTACGCAGGAAAAGAACTTCAATGAAAGCGGATTCCGCAGTAAGTTGTTTTTCTCGATGCTGGGTGCGGAAGGCTGGGGGAGCAGTGACAATGTTTACGGCGATACGGGTTCGCCTGTTACGTCCATGAAGCTGATTTTCCGCCCTGCGGAAGGCAAAACGCTGAAGGGAATATCTTTCTATATCGATTATTTTCGAACGGATTTTGATACACGTTGTGTACAAAACAATGCAATTTATCTGGACAGCATCGTAGAATATTATAAATATACGGGCAGTACGGAATATCTTGCGGAAAAGCTGGACGATTGCCGCCGCGCATTTCAGTTTTATCTGACGTATTGCAACGGGGCGGACGGCTTGATCGATCAGGAAAATTTTGTGGGGCATGACGGAGTGCCTTTGGCGGGACACGGGATCTCGGCAGGTTATTTTGACATTGTGTCGCTGCCGTCCGAAGATTTTTACTTCAACGTATATTTTTATAAAGCGATCCAGGCCATGATCTTTATAGAGCAGACGGCTGCGGAACATTCGATTACCGGAGATGAGGTGTATGTAACGACGCCGCTCATGGACGATACGGAAAAATACGCCCAGACGGAGGAAAGCCTGCAGACGCTTGCAAATACCTGCAAGGAGCAGATTCAGGAAACATTCTGGAGCGAAGAGAAAGGACGCTTTATAGAAGGCTACAATGACTGGGACGGCGAGCTTTCGCGTTATGTGAATGCATCCGAAGCGGAAACATGGAAGATCAAAGAGCTTGCTTCGCGCGGGGAAGAATTTGATCTGGGATTTCTTGCTTTCAACATCGAAGCGGTAACGGTTGGCGTGGCTACCGATGAGCAGGCGCGCCTGATCATGGAATGGGTAGACGGTCAGCGCACGATCGCCGGGGATGATTCGACAGGAGAAGATCTGTATTATTTTGAGTGTGCTCCTCGTTTTACGACGATCAACAACGACTATTGGTTCTATTGCGGGGTAGCGACGGACGAAAACTATCCGTTTTCACAGCAGGTACAGAACGGCGGCAGCTGCCTTTGGATCTCATACTATGATATTCTTGCGCGTTTAAAGGTTTTCGGGGCAGACAATGCTTACAAACGCTTGCAGGAAATTCAGGAATGGTACGCGGACGTAATGACGGCATACGAACAGGCGCAACAATCGGGAGCAACGGACAGCGCAAAAGAATTTTACCGCGCGTATTATTATGATCTTGCGGCTTGCAGCGAGAATGCCTACAACGTTTTCAACAGTACGTATAACCAAAAACAGATCAGTTTACAAGGTCAGGTAAACGGAAAGGATTCTGCGGGTGCATTGGGCTTGGATGCGGAATTCCTGGAAAATTCGATTTTGTCGGCTGCGATTCCGTTCTCCTTTTTCGGATTGGATGTCCGCGATGACAATTTATGTGTTTCGCCCGATCTTCCTTCGGATGTGGAATACATGAAGATGGAAAATCTGGCATTCCGCTATCTGAAATACGATTTGTGTATCGGCAACAATTTTGTGCGGATCACGGACGTGGATTATTTGCAGGTTGTCGACGGGCAGGAAGGGCTTATGATGACGGTGCGATTCCGCAAACCGACGTCAGCGTATCGCGTATATCTGAACGGTGAAATGCTCGAAACGGGTGTCGAAGAAGTAGGGGACACTGTTGTGGTACAGGTTCCTTTCGACGGTAGAGATATTTTTGTAAAGATCGGTTAAAAATCGGGCAGTCAAGATAAAAAGAACCGAAAGTTTTGCGTGTGTTCGCAAAACTTTCGGCTCTTTTTTTGTATCGTCAGATCGGGAAGTCTGCGGAAAGCAAAGGGTTTTGGAGATGTACAGGGAAGAAAAAACGATGGACGAGTCTATGAATTTCTTGCCGAAGGTTTACAATTCAAAAAGTGTATGGTATAATAAAAAGGAATAGAACGGCAGGAGGAATGAGCATGATCGAAAAACTGATCGATGCCGCCATCGGAAACAAGAAGGCGGAGATCGTATTGAAAAACGGAAGCTTTGTCAACGTTTTCACGGGGGAGGTCGTTCGTGCGGACATAGCGATCCAGGACGGGAAGATCGTGGGATTCGGCGAATATGAAGGAGAGACGGAATACGATATAACGGGGAAGGTTGCGGTACCCGGCTTGATCGATGCGCACGTGCATATTGAAAGTTCGCAGCTTTCACCCGAAGAATTTGCGAAGATGGTATTGCCGCGCGGTACGGTGACGGTAATCGCTGACCCGCATGAAATTACAAACGTATGCGGCATAGCGGGGGCGAAGTACATAGCGGATGCGGCAGCCCGTACTCCGTTGGAAGTGAAAGTAATGTTGCCTTCTTGTGTGCCTGCTACGGCATTTGAAACGAGCGGGGCGATCCTGACGGGTACGGATACGGAGAAATATATACGGGAACCGTTTATTCACGGGTTGGGCGAATTCATGAATTATCCGGGCGTGATCTATAAGGATGCGGAGTGCATGAAGAAGCTGGAAGCGGCAAGGTCGGCAAACCGTGTGATCGACGGTCATGCGCCTTCGACGAGCGGCAAGGGATTGAATGCCTATATCAGTGCAGGGATCAGTACCGATCATGAATGTATCGGGCCGGAAGAAGCGGCGGAAAAGGTATCCAAGGGAATGTATGTACACCTGCGCGCAGGCTCTGCAACGCGCAATGTGGCGACGAATTGCAAGGCGGTAACAGCGGCGAATCTGCGTCGTTTCATGATGTGTACGGATGACCGTCATGCGGCGGATATCAAAGAAAAAGGTCATCTGGACAATGCTTTGCGCATTGCCGTGAAAGCGGGGATGAATCCTGTGTGGGCGGTCACGGCGGCGACATTGAATACAGCGGAATGCTATCGTTTGTACGGCAAAGGAGCGATCGCGCCCGGATATGATGCCGATATTGCCGTATTTGATGATTTGACGGATTTTCAATGCTCGTACACTTTTAAAAACGGGAAATTGGTGGCAAAAGACGGCGAAGCGCTGTTTGATGCGGGAGAAAAGTTTTTGCCGGATGCGGTCAAGAATACCGTGCATATCGGACAAGTTTCGGCCGACTCGTTCAAGCTCGGTTTGAAAGGGAAAAAAGCGAACGTAATACGTCTTATCAGCAACAATGTTGTGACCGAGCGCGTAGTGCGTGAAGTGGAGAGCAAGGACGGAGAC
>QAKO01000023.1 GCA_003343765.1 Bacillota bacterium
AATTCCTTAAAATTAAAAACAAAGGGAGCGGCACAAAGAGTGCCGCTCCCTTTGTTTTTATGGAAAAAAGCTGTATAAAAAAGCTGTATAAAAAAGCTGTATAAAAAAGCTGTATAAAAAAGCTGCTTAAAAAACTGTTTAAGAAAGCTAATTAAGAAAGGTGTATAAAGAAGAAAAGTTGTTTAAGAAAGAAGCAGGCGGCGCATAAAAGCGCCGCCTGCCTCCTCTGTATTAAATTCAGCTTAGCAATGGCAAAATAACATATTCATGCAGGGCCAGTACGGCTATTCCTGCAAGAAAGGTGATGATGATGCTGAGAATGTCGTATTTTTTCAGTCGGAAAGAGCGCCGATAAATGAAATAGGCAACCAGGCTGTAAATAAGGATCGTGATCAGGTAAGCGATCGAATCAGGTTGCGATGGATCAATGGTGAGTATGAGAAAAAATACACTCCATGGTATGAGTGTTTTGTAGCCGAAAAACGAATCGGAAATTTGTCCTGCGTTTTCGGCTTTGTGTTTGTTTGCGGTATAAAACAGTCCGAAATATGCCGCGGCACTTTCAATAAAGATCAGGATAAAGCAAAACAGTTTGTTTGCATCCATATCGAATGTTGAGCTGCGGTTCAGGATCAGATTATCAAAACCGTTAAACAGATAGGATATAGGACTGAAAGGAAAATAATTAAGCGCGTTTCGTATAAAATAGGGGGTATAACGATAAAAATTGCTATCCATATACAGGCACGGCATCAGGAGTGCTAAGTTCAGAGCAAAGATAAATATGATACCGTCGCGCACGGTGTTTGCTCGGGTAAAACAGAAAGAATTAAAACCGAACAGGCATATTGCCGCAGGCAGGGAGGCAAAATAGAGAGGTATATACCAAACAATATCCAGCAGACTTTGGCTGCACGCTATTGCAATAAATCCCAGCCAATAGGATACTGTATAGGGAATCAGGATCAGTGCAAGCCCGCCGATCAGCCGTACGAACATGAGTGTGTTCCGCTTGATGGGGAGAGAATACCATAGGTCAGTGCTGCGTCGGTTCATACGGTAGGAGAACTGCATGGAAGCAACTATATAGCAAAGTATACATAGAATAGTTCCCGGTAAAAACACAAACGACGTTTCAGCATATTTTCCGTAATTGGGGGAGTAACGAATGGAGTTTCCCGAAAATTCCGTCGTAAGAACCGTCACCACAAAGAGGACAGACGCAATTGCAGTAAAAATACACAGAGGCAGGAACAGGCGTTTCAGTTCATAGACAAGCGATTTTTTCATATGCTTTTCCTCCCTTGTTCCGTTTCGATGAGGAAGTATTCTTCGAAATCGACGGGGATCTCTTCGATAAAAAGCGGTTCGAGATGTGCGATCGCTTCGCGTATTTTTTCGGGGTCGCTGCGGACGATAAACTGCACAACGCGTCCCGTGCTTTCAAACTTAATGCAATCGACAGGAAAATCGGCGCGCGTAATACTGCGGTTGAATGCCGCCTGGTATTTATGGACAGTATCCAGATGTTCCGAAAGATTGCCGCTTTCCAGGACGGAACCGTTTCCGATCAGGGCAAAATCGGTACAGGTATCTGAAAGCTCGCGCAGGGAATGGGATGCGATGATGGTCGTGCAATTGTTTTGTCTGCCCAGCTCTGCAAGCGCGCATTTGAAAGAGTGACGCGCATTCGGATCCAGTCCGTCAAACGCCTCATCCAGGAGCATATATTTCGGATGTGAGGCGAGCGCCAAAGATACAAACATCTGCCGTTTCATGCCTTTTGAGAAATTGTGGATCGGCGTATTAACGTTCAGAGAAAAATTTTCGCACCATCTGTGGAAAAGAGAACTGTCAAAATCGTAATATGTTTTGTACAGTTCCGCCAAATTTTTCCCCGACGTGTTTATGGTGTAATAGGGATCGTCCGGAAGAAAAAATAATTTCTTTTTTATGTTTTCGTTTTCGTAAACATTCTGCCCGTCGTAGAGAATTTCACCTGAATCGGCTTTCAGAACGCCTGCCAGCATACGCAGAAGCGTAGATTTTCCCGCACCGTTTACTCCGACCATCCCGTACACGCATCCGTCGGGAACGGTAAGATTTAAGTCGTGTAAAATTGTATGTTTTCCGTAAGACTTCTTAAGATTTCGGATTTCAATCATCGCTTTCCCCGTTTTTAACAATATTTCGGCAGACTAAATTTTTTCGACTTGCGACCAACGCCTGCCTTAGCGCGGATCCCTTTGTGCGGTATTTTTCCACGCATTTTTAACTGTTTTCCTTGTATGTATGAATTATAACAGGCATGGTATGGTTTGTCAATAGAGGAAAAGAAATAGCAGGTTTGCAGAAAGAAATTTCAATGCGCGTATGGCTTGACCTTTTTTTAGGTGTTGCGTTTTTGATAGTTTGTATAAATAGTCGGCGGGCGATCGGATAAAAACTCCATTAAAAATAAAGTGCAAAACCATCGGGTCTGTGTTTAAAAAGGTTGCATTTTTTTGTGATAGAAGTATCAAAGCCTGTTCGCGCCGAATTTTGGCACGAACGGACTTTCAGACAGGATAATAAAAATTTCATCGGACACAAATTTTCTCCGCCGCGGTACGATTATTGCTTTTGATCGGGCAAAATCGGGTTCTGTTTCTGCGGTTCGGGGAACAGCTTTTTGAGGAGCTGGTTGACGTACTGTACGGGGACGAGTTGGATCTTGTCCTCGAATTTTTTTACGCTTTTAAAGTTTTTGGAAGGGAAAATAACGCGTTTGAATCCCATTTTGATACATTCGTTGACGCGTTTTTCCGCAAACGTAACGCCGCGCACTTCGCCCGTGAGTCCGACTTCGCCAAAGACAGCGGTATATTTATCGATGGGTTCGTTGCGGTAGCCGCTGGCAAGCGCGGCGCATATGGCGAGATCGACGGAAGGTTCGTTCAGACGGATACCGCCCATCGCATTCAGGTAAACGTCCTGGTTGAAGAAAGGGAGTCCGCACCGCTTTTCCAGAACGGCGATCAGCAGGACGAGTTTATTGTAATCGATACCGAGCGGCATGCGGCGGGGGAGTCCGTAAGCGGTTTTAGCCATGAGGGTCTGAATTTCGACCATCATGCAGCGGTTGCCCGTTTCGGAAGGCGTTACGCAGCTTCCGGCGGCCTCTCCGCGGCTTTCGGAAAGGAATATCCCCGAATAATCGGAAACGCCGTAAATACCTTCGCCCGTCATTTCGAATACGCCCACTTCCTGTACGGAACCGAAGCGGTTTTTATAGGCGCGCAGGATCTTGAAATTCTCTTCGCGTTCGCCTTCGAAATACAGAACGGTGTCCATGATATGCTCGAGAACTTTCGGGCCTGCCAGCGCGCCTTCTTTTGTGACGTGGCCGACAATGAAAAAAGTAATGTTGCGGCTCTTTGCAATGCGTTGCAGTTTGCCCGCACATTCGCGCACCTGTCCCACCGAACCTGCGGCAGAGGACATTTCGCTCGTATATACCGCCTGAATGGAGTCGATGACCACAAATTTTTCGTCCGTGATTGACTCTTCGATGTCTTCCAGGCACGTTTCGTTGAGAAGCAACAGATTGGAGGAATCCAGTTTCAGGCGTGAACAGCGCATTTTCACCTGGGAACAGCTTTCTTCGGCGGAAACGTATAAGACTTTCTGCGTTTTGGAAAGATGTGCGGAAACTTCGGTCAGGAGCGTGCTTTTTCCGATCCCGGGATCGCCGCCGATCAGGACGAGCGAACCGGGTACGATCCCTCCGCCCAGGACGTTGTCCAGTTCTGAAATACCTGAAGAGATACGTTCATATTTTTCTTCCTGTACGAGCGACAGGGGAACGGGTTTATTGAAAGTTGTCGAACGTTCACGCTTTGCGGTTTTGGGAGCGGGTGAGGCTGTTTCGGAAATTTCCTCGACAAGCGTTCCGAATTTTCCGCACGAAGGGCATCTGCCCAGCCATTGCGGACTCATTGCTCCGCATTCGGAACATACATATACAGATTTCGATTTAGCCAAAGTCAGTCCTCCTTTGCAGAAAATCTGGTCATGAATTCAGATTGTTCAAGCCATTGTTTAGTAGTTTTATATATCGAATTGATTGAGGCTGATTAGAAAATTTCTCCGTTTTCATTTTTCCGTCGACAAAAAAACCATTCTTTTGGTAAAAATTTCTTGCACGAGTATTGTCTTTGAACACCCAAAGATATATTCCGCGATATATCGGCGTAATTTCTGAAAGTGCTTTTGACATCAAAAGTTGTCCTAATCCTTTCCCCCAATACGGTTGCAATGTGTAGAGGGAAACGATTTCAGCAAACCCATTTGAATCTGTGTCTCGGGCTGGGCGGTAAAATATCATACCGCAGGGGGTTTCTCTGTCGTGAGCAATCAAAAAACGATTTAGGGAGTCTTCTAACATAATAGAGAAGGCAGCCGTGTATTTTTCTCTGTTTGCAGTGGCGTTCAGTTCAGCCATAGGAAGTAAATTTATATAAGCCTGTTTCCAGGATTCCGTTAAAATTTCTGCCAATGCGGAGGCATCGTGTTTGTTTGCCGGTCGGATTGAATAAGATGCTTTCATAATCATACTTTTTTTATTTCGAACGCAGCAACACATTTGCCGTTACGGTAATGCCTTCGCCGCGGCCGAGGTATCCCAGTCCCTCGTTTGTCCCCGCCGAAATTCCGATGTTTCGTTCCGAAATTTGCAGTACGTGTGCAAGATTTTGTTTTATTTGCGGAATATACGGGGCAAGTTTCGGCTTTTGTGCCACGATCGCCGCGGAGATATTTCCCACGGCAAAGCCTTCTTTATTAATGAGTACTTTCGCCTTTGCAAGCAGAACAAGGCTGTCCGCATCCTTGTATTGCGGTTCGTTGTCGGGAAAATAATGCCCGATGTCAAAAAGTCCCGCGGCGGAAAGAAGTGCGTCCATGACCGCGTGGACGAGTACGTCGCCGTCGCTGTGCGCAATAAGTCCGCGTTCCGACGGGATTTTCACGCCGCCGAGCGTGATATGATCGCCCGATGTTCCGAAAGCGTGAGTGTCAATGCCGATGCCCGTGCGAAATTGTGCCATGCAGAAGTCCTCCCGAAAGGTCAGTTTGATGTTGGTTCTCTCACCCGTAAACAGCCGCGGCGGAGCGACGTATTTGGCAAATACGCCCGCATCGTCGGTAAAGACGTCCTTTGGCGTGATTTTTCGGTATGCCGCAAGCAGTTGCGGAAAGGAAAAACCTTGCGGTGTCTGTACAAGAAAAGTGCTTTCCCTGTCGAGCTTCCCGCAGACCATGCCGTTCGATGCGGACACCAACGTATCGGTGCAGGGCAGGGAGCAGACCGCACTCCCGAAGGAGCGCAGCGTCTCGATGCAGTCACGGATGATCTTCGCGGAAACGAACGGCCGCGCCGCGTCGTGGATAAGCACGTAATCGGGCGGAGTCTGTTCTTTTGCAAGAAATTCCAGTGCATTTTTCACCGATTCCGTGCGTGTGGCGCCACCGCGTACCAGCCGCACGTTCGGAAAATCGGAAAGAAGCGCCAAAATTTCCGCACGGTCACATTCGCGGATGCAGACACAGATTGTCCCGATTTGTTCATGGGCGGCAAAAGCAGATACTGTGCGCCGCAATACGGGGATCCCGTCGTAATTTTGTAGAATTTTATTTTGTTCAAAGCCCGTGCGGCTGCCTGAGCCTGCCGCAGGGATCACGGCGCAGATCTTCATGCCTTTTCGCCTTCCGAAATGATTTCGTAAAGGGACGCCGCCTCTTCCTTTTTGACCGTCTCTTTGAGCGCGAGCACGCGGAATTTCAGCGAGCCTGCGGCAAATTTCAGTTCGACTTCGTCGCCGATTTTTAAATTGTAGGCGGGTTTGACGTCCTTTCCGTTGACGCTCACTTTTCCCGCTTTGCACGCATCGCCTGCCACCGTGCGGCGCTTTAAAATGCGCGAAACTTTTAAAAATTTGTCGATTCTCATGGCTTTCTCCTCGTCAAAGCGGCGCGTTTTCCGAATCATGCTTTGAGCGGTAAGGTCAATGCGATGAGTCATTTTCCGTAAACTTTTGTAATAAAAGCGCGATTTTTGTCGGCTGCGGAAAAAAATCGGAAAAACACGTAAAAAACCGTTTGACAAAATTTCAGGTTTTTTATATAATATTAAACTGTATCATTATGGAGTATAATGTGCTTTTTGCCCTTTTTCGGGGTAAAGAGGAAGCAAAAACGGAGCGATGCAGCGTTTTTGCGCGTTTCTTTTCTATAATAATGTATAGGAAAGAACATTGCGAGGATGTTTTTCGTCTGCTCAAAGCATTATACCGCAAAATTCCACAGTTGTAAAGAGGCGGAGGATAAATGAGCGAAAAAATTTTTTTCGCGTCTGCCGGATAGCCGCGGTGTTTTCGCGTACCATGGAACGAAAATTTTTAGGAGCGTGTGTTTGATGAATTTACCCATTCAAAAGTACGGCAAGACGGAGAGAAGGAAGTTCGGTAAGATCAATGAGGTGATCGACATTCCCGATCTCGTCGAGATTCAGAAAGAATCGTACAGAACGTTCATCGAAGAAGGCATCGGCGAAGTTTTTGAAGATTTTTCGCCCATTACCGACCATGCCGATCACTTCGAACTGTATTTTCTCGACCATGAATTCGGCAACAAGCCCAAATACGATGAGAAAGAATGCCGCAACCGCGATGCCACGTTCGCATTGCCTTTGCGCGTGAAAGTGCGCCTTGTCAACAAGGTCAAGGAAGAGGTGATCGACCAGGACGTGTTCATGGGGGATTTCCCTTTGATGACGGACAACGGCTCGTTCATCATCAACGGCGCGGAGCGCGTTATCGTATCGCAGCTCGTCCGTTCGCCCGGTGCATATAACGAATCGGAAAAGGACAAGTCCGGCCGTGAGATGTTCAAGACGACCGTGATCCCGAACCGCGGCGCATGGCTGGAATTCGAACAGGATTCGCAGGGCGTCATGTGGGTACACGTAGACCGTAAACGCAAGATCTGCGCTACGGTGCTTTTGCGTGCGCTCGGTTTCGGTTCGGACGTTGCCATCCGCGAAATTTTCGGCGACGATGAACGCATGATCAATGCGACCATCGAAAAGGACACCGCCAAGAGCGAACAGGACGGCTTGATCGAATTGTACCGCCGCCTGCGTCCCGGCGAAGTGCCGACGGACGATTCCGTGCGTCAGCACCTGCACAACCTGTTCTTTGATCCGCGCCGCTATGACGTCGTCAAAGTAGGGCGTTATAAATTCAACAAAAAACTGAACGTTGCATACAGGCTTCCCGGCTGCATTTCCGCACAGGATATTTTCAATCCCGAAACGGGCGAGATCATCGTTTCCAAAGAGGAAAAGATTTCCGAGGCAAAAGCGCGCGAGATTCAGAACGCGGGCGTGAACGTGGTGGAAGTATTTGTGTCCGACGAAAAGGCGGGGCGCATCAAACACCGCATTATCGGTAACAATACGGTGGATTTTTCTTCCGTATCCGATAAAAATCCGAAATCGTTCGGACTTCTTCCCACGATCTATTATCCGAACTTCGTGTTCTCGCAGGAAATTGCGGCAGCGTGCGACAATGCCGATATTGAAACGGTTGCCGAACATTATCTGGACCGCATCAACGCCGTGTACTTCACGGTGGAAACGAAAAAGACGGACGACGAGAAAGCGGAAGAGCGCAAGAACCGTGAAAAACGGCATGAAAACCGCATCAAATTTGTTGCGGCGTGCAAACTTTTCCATGAGATTCTCAACCGCGACGAAGTGAGTATTTCAGCCGATGAAAAGAAGATCATCCGTCCGCTCGTGGAAAAACTCAATCACAGACATATTACGGTAGACGATGT